>CAZEMH010000007.1:21403-24860 GCA_964513365.1 uncultured Candidatus Saccharibacteria bacterium | reverse complement strand
AACAATTTCTTGTTTCTCTATTCCGATACGTTTAATTTTTAAATATTTAAGAGATAAAAGAATTTGCAAGAAAATCCAACTAATTGCAATTAAAATAACAGAAAATATGACATTTAAAAATTTTAAAAAACTTAATACCGACACAAAGATTAAAATCATAAATCCTATTTTAAGATATGCTGAAAGATTTTGCCAATGGAATTTTATTGATTCTACTATCAAAGTTGATAATTTTTCATTACCAACGACAGGATACTTTAAAAATTCAGAAAGTTTTGATTTGGTTTGTTTCAAAATTGGTTGATTAATTATTGAATCAAATTCTCCTAAATCTGGAGTTTGTTGCGCAATATATTTTCCTAAAATATCATCAACTGTTCCTGATAATTGAAAATTAGAAAAAGGCTGCATAATCCTTGAATTAGAAAAAATAGAATCTAAAGCTTTAATCGCCCCTTGTTCAACAGATATCCTGTTTACTTGAAAATAAGCTAGAGTAGATAAAGATATTACTAAAGCCAAAAGAATGTAAAAAGAGCTTTTACTGACTATACGCATCCATTGAAGGTTTACCAAGGCATCGTATTCCATTTTTATCTTTATTCTTGATAATAAAAAAAGGACAAAAATAATTCCCCAAATAGGCCAAAGAATCTTATCCCATTGACGGCTAAGAAGTAATGGAATAAATGTACTAAAGCTAATAACTATATCCCAAAACAAAAAATCTTTAATTGGAAGCAATAAAAAGAATATAGGAAGCAAACATAGACCTATAGCCCAAAATACACATGTTCCTATTAAATTAGCATTGGTAAAATCCTGTAATAATCCAACAAAAAAAAGAGACCCCAAGGCAAAACAAGACACAATCAAAATACCAGAAATAGAATTTTTAAAGAAAATTGTTCTATCTTGATAGGCTAATTTATAACTATTCAGAAAATTAGGGTTTTTAGTCATTAAAAATTAAAAATTGAAACATATTATTTTAAAATATGTTTCAATTATACCATATCATTATTTTTCTTCATAATCAGCGTCTTTTGCATCCTTAGCTTCCTTATCATCTTTTGCGCCTTCATCTGATTTTTCTGATTGAGCTTTTTTTTCATCTTCTGCTTTCTGCTGCTGGTAAAGATGAGTGCCAATTTCTTGTAAAGATTTAGATAGTTCTTCAGTCTTGTTTTTTATCTCATCAAAATTATCTTTCTTCAATGTTTCTTTTAATTCTTTTAATTTATCTTCAATTTTAGTTTTCAAATCAGAAGGAACTTTTTCTCCCGCGTCTTTTAATGTTTTCTCCGCAGTATAAACCAATGATTCAGCATTATTTTTTATTTCAATATTGGCTTTTTTCTTTTCATCTTCTTCCCTGTGTAATTCTGCCTCTTGTTTTAATTTCTCTACTTCTTCTTTTGATAATCCTGAAGATCCTTCAATACGAATAGACTGTTCTTTCCCAGTAGCCTTATCTTTAGCAGCAACATTTAAAATCCCATTAGCATCAATATCAAAAGTTACTTCAATTTGAGGTATACCGCGAGGAGCTGGAGCAATTCCATCTAATATAAACCTGCCAAGAGATTTGTTGTCAGCAGACATTGGTCTTTCTCCTTGAAGCACATGAATTTCCACTGAAGGTTGATTATCTGCTGCTGTTGAAAATATCTGACTTTTGGTAACTGGCACAGTGGTATTCTTAGGAATTAAAATAGTATTAACTCCGCCTAATGTTTCTATACCCAAAGAAAGAGGCGTAACATCCAAAAGCAAAACATCTTTCATTTCTCCACCTAATATACCAGCTTGAATAGCTGCTCCAATCGCGACCACTTCATCAGGATTAATTTCTTTATTTGGTTCTTTACCAAATAATTTTTTTACCTCTTCTTGAATTTTAGGCATTCTTGTTTGTCCACCTACCAAAACTATCTCTTCAATATCTGCAACTTTTAAACCGCATTCTTTTATTGTTTTTTTTGTCAAATCAATTGATTTTTTGATATAATCATCAACCAATTCTTCTAATTTAGAGCGATTTAAGCTATAGGAAAGATGTTTTGGGCCAGAAGCTCCAGAAGTAATAAATGGCAAATTAATTTCTACTTGCATGGTGGAAGATAATTCTTTTTTTGCCTTTTCTGCTGCTTCTTTTATTCTTTGTAAAGCCAGTGGATCTTTCTGCAAATCTATTCCTTCGTCCCTTTTAAAATTCTCTATGACCCAATCCATTATCTTTTGGTCAAAATCATCGCCTCCCAAATGCGTATCTCCCCCTGTTCCTTTTACTTCAATCGTATCAGGGCTAACATAAAGAACAGAAATATCAAATGTTCCTCCTCCAAAATCATAAACAACTATCTCGTGATTTTTCTTTTTATCTAAACCATAAGCTAAAGCAGCTGCTGTTGGTTCATTTATAACCCTCTTTACATTAAAGCCAGCTATTTCTCCAGCATCTTTTGTAGCTTTTCTTTGGCTGTCATCAAAGTAGGCAGGACATGTTATAACTGCATCTGTAATTTTTTCCCCTAATTTTGCTTCAGCGTCTGCTTTTAATTTTTGCAAAACCATAGCTGAAATTTCCTGCGGCTTATACCAGCGATCCCCCATTTTTATTTCTACTCCCCCATTAGCACCCTCTTTAATTTCATAAGAAAGCAAACTTTTATCCTTCTGCACTATTGGATCAGAAAATTTTCTTCCAATTAATCTTTTTACAGAATAAATTGTATTTTGGGGATTAGTAATAGCCTGACGACGTGCCAGTGTCCCAGCTAATCTTTCTCCAGTTTTAGAAAAAGCCACAACTGAAGGAGTTGTCCTTTCACCCTCAGCGCTTTCAATGATTTTTGGCTGACCACCTTCTATAGTCGCCATTGCTGAAAAAGTTGTTCCTAGATCTATGCCTAATATTTTTGCCATAATTTTTTTTATTAATTTTTGTTTATTATTTATTATTATCTTTTGCCACTATCACACGACAAGGACGAATGACTTTATCATTAAGAATATATCCTTTTTCCAAAATTTTTATAATCGTGTTTGGAGCAAATTCTTTATTTTCTGCCATAGCTACTACTTCATGAAAAGCAGGATTCAATTTTTCCCCTATCTTGACCTTAATTTCATCCACTCCCTCTTTGCTTAAAATATCTTTTAATTGACTTTTTATTAAATAAATACCTTTAAGATAATCATCATTTTCCTTCTTATCTTTGCCTTGCTTTAAAAAACTCTCAATAGCTAAATCAAAACCATCTAAAACAGCGACTAAAGATTTAAGAATTCTTTCATTGGAAAACCTTATAACTTCTTTAAATCTTTCTTTTTCATTTTTTTTGTAATTGATAAAATTAGCTCTTTCTTTTTGCCATCCCTTTAAATATTCATCTTTCTCTCTTTTTAGTTTTTCAAATTCTTTTTGTCTTTTTTCACTAACCATGTTTTTTTA
>CAZEMH010000007.1:2938-21393 GCA_964513365.1 uncultured Candidatus Saccharibacteria bacterium | reverse complement strand
AAAGTTGAATTAGAAACAGCCCTTAAAATGGCAATATTTTTTTTGTAAAGCATCCTTTTGGGGCCTAATATGCCTAAAATTGCTTTTGGTTTAGAAACAATGCTAAGCAAAGAACTAAATTGATCAGATTTCATAAAAGGATTCTCTTTACCTATTAAAACAAGCGGATTTTCATTAATTTTTATGTTTTTTAACTTTTCATCCAATCTTTCTAAAGATTCAGCTATTTGTTGAAAAAAAGCGCAAGTTAATAATTCTTCTTCGAACATTCCAACAAACATATATTTAAGCCCTTGTTCGATTATTTCATCTTCTTCCAACAAATAACAAAAACAAAATGAATGGCTTTCTTCTGATATCACGTCTAACAACTTCTTTATTCCTTTAACAGAATTCCTGTGGTTTGCTAATCTAAATTTAATTTTTGATAACTGATTTTTTATTTTTTTTTCCAATTGTTTCAAAGAATTATTTTCTTCAAAAATGGTATCAATAAAAAATTTCCAAGCTTTGTCTGTTGGCACCCGCCCACTTGATATATAAGGTTTATATAAATAACCTTCTTCAGCAAGAATTGTAAAATCATTTCTAATTGTTGCCGAGCTTACACCAAGCCGATATTTAACATTTAAAATTTCAGAAGCAACAGGTTCGCCAGTACGAGTGTATTCTTTAATCAAAGCTTTTAAAATAGAACTATTTCTATCTTTTAAATTTATCGTCATGTTGTTTTCATTCCATATTTTACTCATTAGCAATCAAATGTCAAGAGTGCTAAATCGATGACATTGTTTTTCTGGAGCGAGAACTATTTTTTAAAATCAGCCACTACTTCTTCAGCTATTTGTTGAGCCAACTTTTCAAAATTAGAAATATTTTTTGAAAGAAAATTATAAATATCTATTGGCATTGCTGATTTTAATAATTGAAAATACTTTCCTCTATTTTCTATTGATAATTTTTTAACTGCTTCAATAGACAATTTCTCCAGAATAATATCCTCTAACTTATTTACTAATTCTTCTTGCTTTTCTGAGGGCAAATTTTCTATTCCCAAAGCTGAAAAATTTTTTTTATTAATTATCATATTATTTTAACGTAGGATCTAAGTTACTTAAATCAGGGCTTTGCTTTACTTCATTTTCTTCTCCGTTTATGTCAGGCTGCTCAACTTCAAAATAAATATAATCTTCTAATTGTTGCCATTCATCTGGAGAAGCTTTTTCAAAAAGACCATGGGCAATAGTGCTCATATCGTTTTCCATTGCATGTTCTACATATTTAGCAAAAAAGACTTTTATTCTCGCATCTAATAATTTACCAGTAAGGTTTTTATCTCTGCTCATTTCAACGGTTGAGTAATATAAAAACTGATTTATTTCATCACCTATTTTTTGTTTAAATTCCTCTAAATTTTCTTGCGTTATTCTATAGTAATGCATACCTGACCCTATCATTACTAAAAAATCTTCTCCATCTTTTTTCCAACTACCAATTGACCTTAACCCATAATTAACCCAGCTTTTCGTTACCTCATCAGGAATTGTTTTCCTTGCCTCTTCAATATTAACTTGGGACCAATGATCTACTTCTTGAGGTTTTTCCGCTCCACAACCCACAGCTAAAAGAGAAGTAACAATCATTGTACCAACAATGCCTATTTTACAACCTTTCTTTATTTTCTCTTTAGTTTTTTGAAAAATAGAGGCTTCTTTCTCGGATAATGCTTGCATCAAATCGTCTTGTTCAGTTTTATTTTCTTTTTCTATTTTTTCAATTTTTTCTATGAATTTCTTGTACTCTTCTTTTTTTTCTTTTTCTTCTGTTTCTACTATTTCTGTTGTTTTTAGGTCTGATTTAAAATTTTCCTGATTTTGCCTTAATTCCTCTGGCCCCATTTCTAAATTAAACATATTTTATTGGACTTTATTAAAATTAATCTTACTTTTAATGCTTTATTATAACACAAAACCCGATTAATTTTTATCCCCTGTTTTTCCACGATTACATTTGCCTGACTTTATGCAGCATGATAAAATGAAACTATTGGATAATTCAACAATTTAATAATTTATTCTATGAGACAAATATTTAAAGGAGGAATCACTTGGATAGATATTACTTGCCCAGTTGAAGAAGATATTGAATATCTTCGCAAAAACTATCGTTTTCATCCCATCATTTTGGAAGAGCTTAAAATGCCTTCCCAAAGAAATAAAACCGAAAGATACGATGGCTATATGTTTTTAGTAACTCATTTTCCATGCTGGAACGCTGTTGAGAAAAAATCATCTCCATGGGAACTGGACGTTATATTAGATAAAAATACCCTTATTACGATTTGTTATGAAAAAAGCGCTGTAATGCGCGAAGAACTTATGGAAAAAGTTTATACAAAAGATTTTGAGAATTTATATCTTAATGACACCATAAAGCTCCTTTATTTTATTATAGAATATTTCTTGGATTTTGCTATACGACAAATCCATCACATTCAAAAAAAGATTAATGACGTGGAAAAAGAAATATTCCAAGGTAAAGCGGAAAACGCAATTCCTAATATCTCTCTTATAAAAAGAGACGTGCTTAATTTCCAGAGAATATTTAGATATTTAAAAGAAACATTATGTTCTTTATCCAGGCAAGGACCACGAGTTTTTGGACAAAGCAAATGTATTTATTTTGACGATTTAGTCGGTGATAGCACAAAAGTGGAAAATCTTATTAATAGTTTCAAGGATAATATAGAATCATTGGAAAATACAAATAATTCTTTGATAGAGCATAAAACTAATCTCCTAACAAGAATTTACACAATTCTTTCTCTCGTAACATGGCCTACTATATTAATTACTAGTATTTATCAAATGAATACAAGTTTTTTACCTTTTGTTGGAGCTCCTTATGATTTTTGGCTTATCATATCAATCGCTTTTATACCATCAATATTAATATTTTCTTATCTTAAAAAGAGAAAATTCCTCTAAATGCTTTATCTTTATAATACTCTTACTAAAAAGAAACAAGTCTTTAAGCCGATAAAAGATAAATTAGTTGGACTTTATACGTGCGGCCCAACTGTTTATTCTTATGCGCATATTGGAAATTTAAGAACATATATTTTTGAAGATATTCTAAAAAGAGTTTTGTTATACCAAGGATATAAAGTTAAACATGTAATGAATATTACTGATGTGGGACATTTAACTTCTGATGCTGACACTGGAGAAGATAAAATAGAAAAAGCAGCAAAAAAAACAAAAAAATCAGCTTTTGAAATAGCTGAATTTTATACTAAATCTTTTTTTAATGATTGTAAAAAATTAAATATTCTTGCTCCTGATATAGTGGCCAAAGCAACTGATCATATAAAAGAAGACATTGAACTTATTAAAGTTTTGGAGAAAAATAATTTTACTTATCAAACCAGCGATGGAATATATTTTGATACTTCTAAATTGAAAGATTATGGAAAACTTACTGGAATGAACTTTAAAAAACTCAATGAGACATTGAAGGCCGGAGCAAGAATAGAACTTTCTCCAGAAAAGAAAAATATTACTGACTTTTCTCTTTGGAAATTCTCTCCTAAAAATTCTAAAAGACAAATGGAATGGCAATCACCTTGGAAAATAGGGTTTCCAGGATGGCATATTGAATGCTCAGTTATTAATTTAAAATATTTAGGCAAAGCTTTTAAAGGAAAAAAGCTCTTTCCAAAAAAAGCGCAAACAATTGATATACACACAGGAGGAACAGACTTAATTCCCATTCATCATACTAATGAAATAGCCCAAGTAGAGGCTGTAACAAATAAAAAATTTGTAAATTTCTGGCTGCATGGGGAATTTCTTGTTTTAAAAGATGCTAGAATGGGAAAATCTATAGGAAATGTAATCTTAATTAAAAATCTTGAAAAATTAGGTTTTTCTCCTTTAGCATTTCGTTATTTAGCCTTAAATAGCCATTATAGAGCATCTTTAGAATTCTCTCTAAAAGCATTAGAAAATGCCCAAGAAAGCTTAAATAATATTTATAACTTTATTTTAGACTGCCTTATCGATAAAAAAAAGACTGATAAACAAAGAAGAACAACTCTTTCATTAAAAAAAATAGAAAAAGAATTTGAAAAATCAATTAGTAATGACCTTAATACCCCAAAAGCTTTAGCTGCTTTCTGGAAACTAATAAGAGATTATTATCAGAACAGAAATAATTCAAAAGAATTCTATGAATTAGCTCTAAAGTTTGATAAGGTATTGGGATTAGGATTAGATAAAATTAAACTTATTACTCCGTCAAAAAAAATAAAAGAATTAGTAAAAAAAAGAGAACAATTAAGAGAAATAAAAGAATGGACAAAAGCTGATAAAATAAGAAAAATTATAGAAAAATCAGGATTTTTGATAGAAGATAGAAAAGAAGGTGTAATTATAAAGCCTAAACTTTAAATCTAATACATGATTGAAAAAAACAAAATTACAAAAGAAAAACTGCCTCCTCAAAATATAGAGGCAGAAGAATCAACATTAGGATCTCTTATGATAGACAAGGACGCGATTATTAAAATTGCTGATCTTTTATTCCCTGAAGATTTTTATGAACTCCGACATCGTTTGATCTATGAAACTATTCTAAATTTATACCACCAAAATGCTCCAATTGATGTTCTCTCTTTATCCAGCCGCTTAAAAGAAAAAAAACAATTAAACGAAATAGGAGGAGCAAGTTATTTAACATCTTTAGTCAATAAGACCCCTACTAGCGCCCATGTAGTTCATTATGCAAATATAGTTCATGAAAAAAAGGTATTGCGTGATTTAATTGCTGCTTCTTATAAAATCGCTGAATTAGGATGGAAAGAATCAGAAAATATAAATGAAGTTTTAGACCAAGCAGAACAAATTATTTTCTCTATTTCTGAAAAATCCATAGCACATGAATTTGTAGCTTTAAAAGGCGAATTGGTTAAAGCATTTGAAAGAATAGACCAATTACATAAAGGAGGTGATAAATTGCGGGGAGTTGCTACAGGATTTAATGATTTAGATAATTATCTTGGCGGTTTGCAAAAGTCTGATTTAGTTATTTTAGGAGGTCGACCTTCTTTAGGTAAAACATCTCTCGCTTTAGATATTGCCCGCCATGTGGCTTTAAAAGAAAAGATTCCTGTAGGAATATTTAGTTTAGAAATGTCGAGAGATCAAGTAGTTGATAGATTAATAGCAGCTGAATCAACAGTTGATTTATGGAAGATAAGGACAGGTCGTCTCTCTACTAATGAAGACATTAATGATTTTACGCTTATCCAAGATGCTCTGTCCCGTTTATCTGAAGCTCCGATATTTATTGATGATGCTGCTTCACCTACTATAATGCAAATTCGTACTATGGCGCGCAGACTACAAGCAGAAACAAATTTAGGATTAATTGTTGTGGATTATCTCCAATTAATCAGCCCTGCTCTTTCTCGTGAAAGTACTGTCCAACAATACTCTGAAATTTCACGTTCATTAAAAGCATTGTCAAGAGAATTAAATATTCCTGTATTAGCTCTTTCACAGCTCAATCGCGCTGTTGAATCAAGGCCTGGATGCCGCCCTAAACTTTCTGATTTAAGAGAAACAGGAAGTTTGGAACAAGATGCTGATGTAGTTCTTTTTGTTTATCGAGAAGACCGATATAAAGAAGACAGTGAAAATAAAAATATTGCCGAGATTATAATTGCCAAACATCGTAATGGCCCTTTAGGTCATGCGAATTTATTCTTTAATGATCAATTAGCAAGTTTCCGCAATCTTGAAAAAGATGAAAAATTTCCTGAATTAGAAGGAGAATAAGAACCTGCTTCGCAGAACTTTGTTTCTCATTTCACTCGAAATAAAAAAAATGGATTTACCAAAATCAATTAAAAATTTTATAAGCATATTCTCAAAACTTCCTGGCATGGGGCCACGTCAAACAACTCGTTTGGCTTTTTGGTTATTACATCAAAAAAAAGAATCCCAGAATAACTTCTGTCGTGCTTTTATTGATTTATTTTCCAAAACACAAGTATGCCCAAATTGTTTTTTCATCACAGAGGCAGAACAAGGAAAAAAATCTTCAAATGGCAAATTATGCAAAATTTGTGAAAATCCACAAAGAGATAAATCTATTATATGCGTTGTAGAAAAAGAAACTGATCTTTTGTCTATAGAAAAAACAAATAAATACCATGGCGTTTATCATGTCTTAGGAAGATTGTTATCAGGAATCGATGAAAATAAAAAACTGAGGATAACTATTCCTCAGCTCCTAATGCGAATCAAAAAAGCTAAAACATCAAATCACCCAATAAAAGAAGTCATTTTAGCTCTAAGTCCAACATCAGAAGGTAATTTAACTACCTATTCTATAGAAAAATCTATTAAAGATTTAGATGATAAAATTAAAGTAACAAAATTGGCTCGCGGGCTTCCACAAGGAGGAGAAGTAGAATTTGCAGACGCAGAAACCCTTACAAATGCTTTAGAAGGAAGGAAATAATTTATTTAGCTTTTTCTTTTATTAATACTTTCATAAAGGGCTGTCTATGCCCTTTTTTCTTTTTATAGCGTGTTTTATGACGATAACGGAAAACTATTATTTTTTTAGACCTTCCTGATTCCTCACATTTTGCAAGAATTTTTGTTCCAGAAATATAAGGCTGGCCAATTTTTACATCACCTTTGTCGTCAACTAAAAGCAGTACTTTATCAAAAGCTATTTCATCACCTTCTTTTACGTCTTTTATTTTCTCTATTTTTATTTTTTGTTTAGGAGAAATCAAATATTGTTTTCCTCCTGTTTCAATAACCGCCAACATATAATTATCTATTTAAAAAGTAAATTTGCACACTGATTAAAAGTATTAAAACAGTAACTCCTATATTAGCAAAAAAAAGCAATTTACTCAAGTTTTTATTACTTTTTTCAAACAACCGTAAAAGCAAATAATTTATTCCTACAAAAACCATTCCTAAAATCGGAATTTGCAAAAGTAGATTTCTATTGCCTAAAAAATTGATTCCAAAATCATTAGAACGAAAAATTACTGGAAAATTAGTTCCAGCCTTTTTAAACACTAAGTAATTTAAAAAAAATGATACGACAAAGCTTATGCCTAATAATATCCAACTTTTTTGTAATTTATTCTTCATATGTGCCGTCACCGGGATTTGAACCCGGGTTACATGGATGAGAACCATGCGTCCTAAACCGAACTAGACGATGACGGCAAGTAGCAAAAATATAACATATTAAAACATGATTATCCAGAACTCGGATTTTTCAATTCCTTTGTAATTTTTTCCATCTCCATTGCGTGAGAACCTTTAACTAGCACTAAATCACCGTCCTTCATAATCTTTTTGACAAATTTTTTAGCTTGTTCACTGTTTTCAAACCAAAAAGTTTGTATATTAGAATATTCATTATCAATTGTTTCTTTGGCAATAATCATTTCTTCCCCTACAGCAATAAGAATTTCAGCTACATCTGCTATATTTCTTCCTATTTCTACATGAGCTTGCTTTGAATTTTCTCCTAATTCCTTCATATCACCTAAAACAACAATTTTTCTTTTTGCAGGAATCACTTTTAATGTATCAAGAACAGCGCGAACTGAATCAGGGCAAGCATTGTAAGAATCATCTAATATCCAAGTATTCTTGATTCCAGGAATGAATTTTGTCCTTCCTTTTGCTACTTTATAATCCAACATCGCTTCACTAATTTCAACTAAATTCATGCCTAAAGATAAACCAACTGCAGCAGCAGCAGCTAGAGCATAAATTTGCGCCTTTCCGAAAACACCTTCAAGTTTTACTGGAACAAAACTACCACTAGCTTCTAAACGAAAACTCATTCCTATATCTTTTAGATTGTCCACATTAATTAATTTATAATCCGTTATCTTAATATCAGAATGTTCAGAAAACCCATAAGAAAAAACCTTAGCAACTGTTTTATCTTTATAATCTAAAACCAATGCATTATCAGCATTCAAAATTATTGAATCATTTAAAGTTAAATTTTGTGGCAAATAGCCTATTTCTTCAATTAATTGATTTATATTTTCGTAATACTCCAAGTGAACAGGAGGATTTCCTATAGTAGTAATTACTCCTATTTTAGGTCTTGCCAAATCAACTAAATATTTGATCATGCCAGGCGCATCTTCAGACATCTCAAGAATTAATACTTCAGGATATTTTTTTGTCTTAAAGATAAATAACCAAAGTGTATGAAAAAAATTATAAAACCAAAGAAAAATATTCCGTTTTGCATCTTTGCCCCTGATTATAGTTAGAGGCATTCCTATCTCAGTATTTAAATTAAAAATATTCCTTTCAACTTTGAATTTCTTTTTCAATACTGTATAAATTGCTTCCTTTGTAGAAGTTTTTCCAACGCTTCCTGTCACACCGATAATAAGAGGCTTATAGCGCCATAAAATAAGTTTTGCTAAATATTTTAGTATATATTGTATAAATTTTCTTTTCATAATTTAGATCTCGTCTGGAGGAATATTATAATAATTTATTAAAAATCGTTCAACTTCTTTAAATGCTAAAGTAACTGTATGGCTGGCAGCATCTTTTCCCCATTGCGGTTTATCCATTTTTACCAGGATAATATACTCAGGATTTGATGCTGGAAAAAATCCTACAAATGTATGAACTACATCCTCTGAATATCCTTTTTTGCCCTCCAAAGAGACAAAAGAAGTACCGGTCTTACCAGCCAAACTATAGCCTTTAATTTTAGCATTGCCTCCATAACCATTTTCAATTACTCCTACCAACATAGAAGTTAAAGTTTCAGCGGTTTCCTGCTTAATTATTTGTTTGGGATTTAATAAATATTCAGTAGATATCAAGGAAGTACAATTGCCTGTTTTATCTCTTGTGCTTTCTATTAAATATGGAGTTACCAAACGCCCTTTATTTGCAATAATCGCATAAGCCTTAATTAATTCTGCAGGAGTAACAGATATTCCATCTCCATAAGAAGCGGTTGCAAAATAAGTAGGATTTGATTTTGGATATTCTAAATTAGATAAATCTCCAGTAATTTCTGAAGGCAAGTCTATTCCTGTTATTTCTGCAAAGCCAAATTTTTTAAAATATTTTCTTAATGTTTCATTTCCAACTTGTTCAGAAACAAAAATAGCTCCGGTATTTATAGAATACTCCAAAACATTCCGCATTGTAGATTTTCCATGAACTTGATTTTTGTAATTAGTTATACGATAACCTCCAACTTCATAATACCCCTTATCAACATACGTAGTATCAGGAGTAACTTTACCAGTATCTAGACCTGCTGCCATAGTAAAGGGCTTTATCACAGAGCCAGGTTCATATCTTTCTTCTGTGGCAAAATTCTTAAAAATCGAATAATCCTCTATCTCAGAAAAATTATTAAGGTCAAATGTTGGAAAATTAGCTAATGCTAAAATTCTGCCAGTTTTAACTTCCATTACAATAATCGTGCCTTTGCTTGCCTCCCTGTATTTTATTAAATTTTTTAAAACTTTTTCAGCGTTAAATTGAATATTTTTATCTATTGTAGTCTGGATAGAAAGTCCTTCAACAGTTTTTTCTTCTTCAGAAAAATTAGAACGCACCAAACGCCCTAATGCGTCCTTGATTCCCTTAAAAATACCTTTTCGTCCAGAAAGAATAGCATCATAATAAGATTCCAATCCATAACGCCCCTTAATCAATCCATCATCTGCTTCTGCAACAAATCCAATTACCTGAGCAGCAGAAGAACCTAATGGATAATAACGATAACTCTCTTCCCTAAGATAGATACCTTTTATTTCACTGCTTTTAATTTTATCAATCAAATCATCATCTTCAATTTTCTTAAGAAGAGGCTCATATGGATCATTATCTTTATTCAAGCGTGAAAAGATTTGTTCATAAGATAAAGGAATAATTTTGGATAATAGCTTGCTTGTTTCTTCTGGGTTTTCTATCTCTTTTGGAATTGCAAAAAGTGAATAATATTTTTTGTTAATAGCAACGGCAGTATATTCTTTGTTTTTATCCTGAAAATAAATTAAACCCCTTTCAGGGATTAATACTGCAGTCGTATCATGAAGAGCTTGTGCTTCCTTTACAAATTTTGAGCTCTCTTTTATCTGAATATTATAGAGCCGATAACCTAAAACTAAAAAGAAAGCAATGAATAAAAAATGAATAAACGAAATTCTTCCTTGAGAATAATAGCTATTTTTTGCGATTCTTTTAAAAATTTTTTTGTTTTTTCTTCTCATAAAGAACCTATCTTTGGGCTAAATTATCATTTGTCAGATTTAAGTAAGAAATATGCTCTACTTCCACAAAATCATTATCTTGAGCCCATTTTTCTATTTCCTGAGAAGAAATAACAAATGTAGATTTTTCTGTTAAAAGATCAATATCTTTTTCAGCCTGACTTATTTCATTTTTTAAATTATGAATCTTGTAATTAAGCGAGATATTCTTTCCAAAAAGTATTAGCCAATATCCTCCAATTATTAAAAACGGAATTAAAAGAAGAATAACTAATTTAATATGGCCGAGATACTCCCCTGCCTCATTAACAAAATATTGTAATTTTCTCCCCCTGCGCGAACTATATCTTCTACCAAAACTTAAAACAGCCAAAGGTTTTTTATTCTTTTTATTGTAATTATAGATAGTTGTCATGGATAAAATTAATTATTTATAATTTATATTTTTTGAGCAGCTCGTAATTTAGCAGAACGGGAACGTGAATTATTTTTAATTTCTTCTAAATTAGGAGTTATTGGTTTTTTAGTAAGGATATTTAATTTTCCAATTTTAGCTTTTTCTCTAAAAATATTTTTTACAATCCTATCTTCTAAAGAATGAAACGATATTACTACTATTCTTCCATCTGGCTCTAATATTTTAATAGCCTGTTCAATCCCTTTTTCTATTGTCTGCAATTCATCATTTACAGCAATCCGTAAACCTTGAAATGTCCGTCTCGCAAAATGTATTTTTCTATTATCATAATTTTTAGGAAGAGTTCTTTTTAAAATATCTACTAATTGCTGAGTTCCAATAATTCTTTTCTTCTTTCGCGCTTCCTTAATTGCTAAAGAAATTCGATGCGCATATTTTTCTTCCCCAAATTCTTTTAAAATTTCTTCAATTTTTTCTATCTCCCAAGTGTTTACAATCTCTGCAGCCGTTAAATCATTCTCAGAATCAAATCGCATATCCAATGGTTCATCCTTTAAATATGAAAATCCTTTTCCTGATGTTTCTAAGTGCCATGAGCATATCCCCAAGTCAAACAAAATCCCATGAACTGGCTTGAAATCATTCTTCTCAACAATCTTTTCTAGATTAATATAAGAATCATTGACGAGAATCACTCTTTTAGACATTTCTGACATTTTTTCTTGCAGAATTTTATAGATGCCAGAATTTACTTCAATATTCAGCAATTTACCATTTGGACCATTCTTTCTAAGGATGGCAAGCCCATGCCCTCCTTCGCCTGCAGTAGCATCAATAAAATTTTTATTTGCCTGCGGGTTTAAATAATGAATTACTTCTTTTAAAAGTACTGGAACATGCATAATATTTTATATCCCCAAATCTCCTAATTGTTCCGCAATGTCACCTGATTCTTTCTCTGTCCTCTTTTTATATTTTTCCCATTCTTTTTCATCCCAAACTTCTAGACGATTATAAACACCTGCCAAAACAATTTTCTTTTTTAATCCTACATATTTTCTTAAATAATCAGGGACAAGAATCCTTCCTTGACTATCTAGTTTTATATTCATTGCTCCTGCAAGCATTAATCTAGAAAAAGCCCGAGAATTAGATTGGCTTAAAGGCAAACCCTTTATTTTTTCTGCCATTTGCTGCCAATCTTTTAAAGAAAAAATAAAAAGACAATTATCTAATCCTTTTGTAATAACCCCACCTTTAAAAAGAATCTTTCTTAATTTAGAAGGTATTGCTATTCTTCCTTTTGGATCTATTGTGTAATAATATTCTCCAATAAACATGCTCAATAAATTTTTAGGTTTTCCACAAAAAACTCATTTATCCCCACACTTATCCACATCTATCCACTTTCTTCCATTTTACTCCCTATTTATACATTAAGTCAAGTAAAGAAAATTAAAAATCCCCTATTTTAAATAGAAGATTTTTTAGCTTAAATAAGGCAAAGAATATAAATTTCCAATTAAATCTTAAAAGATTATCCCCATATTATCCACAAATTATTTTTATAGCTTTACCATTTATCAAAGCATCTGATATTTTCTTGTAAGATGAAGATAAAATCCTTTGAAAAGTACTTTGCGATGTATTCATTTCTTTAGCTGCTTGTTCCTGATCTAAATCTTTTATATTTTTCAATCTTAAAGCCTCCATTTCTTCAGCAGTTAATTCTACGATTTCTAAAAATCTCATCGGCACACCTTGAGGTTTAAAGTATGTTATATTTGTATTAAATCTAATTCTCCGACAAAGTCTTGGTCTTGGCATAATAAAATTATTAATATTATACAAAAAAGGCCTTACCAGCTCCCTCTTTTCAGAAAGAGCTGGATAATCAACCTTCTTTTATTTCTGATCCTTTAATTCGGCTAATCGTTCTTCTACTGCTTTCAACTCTTCTTTTAAAGCCTCGGTTTCATCATTCAACATCTCAATTTCTTCTTTTCTTGTAATACGGGTTGGGTATGGTGGATTGTAACTTGGGTATGGCATATTATAGCCCCAGAATCTACGAAATCCACGACCAAAACCTCTTCCCCATCCTATTCCAGCACCACATGGGCCCATGCCCCAGCCAGTGCCAGGACCAAATCCTAAAGGACCAGTTCCGTCGAATCTTGGCATAATTCTAGTTTATAGATTTATAATTACGAGATAGTCCGACCTTTGTACTAAACTATCTATTATGAGTATATACCCATAATTGTTAAAAGTCAAGAGCTAGTGCATATATTAAAATACAGGAAATAATTTCCTGTATTTTGGTTTTTTCTGATTTATGATTAATTCTATTTTTCTAATTTTACTGCCGTTCCATAGACAAGAAGCTCAGCTGCACCAGACATAATAGCAGAAGTACTAAAACGTACTCCGATAATTGCATCAGCTCCTAATTCATCAGCATTCTTTTTCATTCTTTCTATAGCAACCTCTCTCGCCTCATTAAAAGCCTCTGTATATTCTTTTATTTCCCCGCCAACAATATTTCTGAAACCAGCTAAAATATCTTTACCAATGTGTTTTGCTCTAATAGTGCTTCCTTTAACCAAGCCAAGAGTTTCTTTAATATTTTGACCAAAAATTTGATCACTAGTAACAATAATCATTTTTTATATATTTTATTATTTTTATTATCTTTAATCCTTTCCATAATCAAAGAAATTATAATTATAATCATTCCTAAAATCAAACCGACACTCCCCCACTTTACCATAAATGGAACTGTGGAATCTTTTAAAAATTCATGAATACTAAATCCTGTTAATGCTAAAAGGCAGAAACAAAAAATTAATAATCCTATAGTTTTTAATATTTTCATTAATTATATTATCTTCATTTATCATAACACATAATCCAATCCTTTGAATAAAAAAAGAGCCCTTTCGGGCTCTTTTCGTATTTAGAAGAAAATTTAATTAAAAACTTTTCTTCATTGGCTTTGCTTCATCAACTATGATTGTTCTTCCGTCTAATTCTTTACCATTAAACATTTCAACGGCTTTTTTAGCTTCTTCTTCAGATGACATTTCCACAAAACCAAATCCCTTTGATCTTCCAGAAAATTTATCTGTGATAATAGCTGCTGATTCTACTTTTCCTGCTTCAGAAAAAAAATCTTTTAAACCGTCTTCGGTAGTATCATAGGAAAGACTGCCTACATAAAGTTTATTACTCATCTTTGAACTTTAACTTAATTTACGACCTGTTGAAGTATACATTTAATATTCTCGCTTGTCAAATAGAAAAGGTGGCTAAAAGCCACCTTTTAAAAATATTCTGTTTGGCATCACCTCAATGCCTCCTTCTTTAATTTCAAAATTATAAAATTTATATCAAGTCCTAAAAATCAATTTCGTGCATTTAAGAAGTTTCAAGCTAAATATCTAACCTAAATTCAATACCCCTATTGTGAAACCCAATACGTTCGTAAAGTTTATGAACTTTGGGCCTGGAGTGCCGGCTTGTAGCAACAATTTTATAGCATTTATTTCTTTTTGCCTCATCAATAACTTTATTTAGCAGTTCAGTTCCTATTCCCTTTCCTCTTAAATCCTTCTCAATAAATACATCTTCCAAAAATCCAAAAGGTTTTTTGTGGAGATTATTGTTAAGGATATATAAAAATGCTCTTCCAACCACTTTACCATCAATTTCTATAAGAAATTTTATTCCTTTTCCTTCAATTAACTCCTTCGTAATTTTCATAACTTCACCTCCTTTTTTTTGTATTTTTTTTTAAGATATTTTCAAAGTACACTGTGTTTTTTAATCAATATTACAATAGTTCCTATTGCACCAATTATAAACCCCAAAGGACAAATAAAAATTGCTGTAATAAAAAATGCTGTCTGTAAAATTCCTATCATTAAACTCAGTATAGAAATTTGACTACTTATAATACCTAAAGCATAAAAAAAATTATGCAAAAGAACGAAAATAAAAAATCCAGCTGCCGAAATTCCTGTTAATATTAAAAATTTTTTAAGCGTTTCTGATACTCTTTGTTTTAATGTCAAAAATACCAAAATAATACCCAACAAGAAAAAAATGAAAAATGGCAATAAAAAAATAATGGAACCACTCATTAATTCTCTAATTGCTGGAATAAAAAATTGACTTATTATAAAAAGAAAAACTCCTATCAATGCCCAAAATGTCAATATTATAGATTTTCTCATTGTATATATTCTACCAAATAAAAAGCTAAATTTCTATGCCTATTGGACAATGATCAGAACCCACTGTTTTACTGAGGATAAAAGCATTTTTGAGTTTTTGGGATAATCTTTTTGAAATAAAGGCATAATCTATCCTCCATCCTAAATTTCTTTTTCTTGCATTAGCAAAATACGGCCACCAAGTATAATTTCCCCCTTTTTTGTTTAACTCCCTAAAACTATCTATAAAACCTAAATCAATAATTTTATCTATCTGCTTTCTCTCTTCTATGCTAAACATTATATTATTTTGGTTTTGCTTTGGTCTGGCTAAATCAATTTCTTGATGGGCAATATTAAAATCTCCAATAAGAATAATATTTTTCTCTTTTATTTTTTTCAAATAGCCAAGAAGATATTTATAAACTTTTAATTTGTAATTAAGATTTTCTTTCTGTCTTCCGCCGTGGGGAAAATAAAGATTAATTAGAGTAAAATTTGGATATCTCAGTTCTAAAATTCTACCTTCTTGATCAAACCTTTTCAGACCTAATTTATATTTCACTTTTAATGGTTTTTGTTTAGTATAAACAGCTACTCCAGCATATCCCTTTTTAGCAGCTTGATTAGAATAAAAATAATAATCTTTTAATTTAAGTAAATCACTCGGGATCTGCTCTTTTTGAGCTCTTACTTCTTGCAAGCAGACAATATCAGCATTTATTACTGCTAACCATTTTAAGAAATTCTTCTTATAAATCGATCTAATACCATTAACATTCCAAGAAATAATTTTCACATTTTTATAATTTTTCTTTTATTAGCCTGTTTATTATAGCGCCCTGACCAATAGATGCAGCAATCATGACTATTGTTAAAATCATAATATATTTCCAGCCAAAATAATAAATAGCAACCGGCAACAGAGATAATTTAATAGCCCGATTATATAAAAAACAAGCAATAAAACCGTAATCAAGCCCCTTCTTTTTTAAATCCGAGAGTAAAGGATACCATATATAAACAGGGCCTGTGGACAAAATTCCTCCTATAGCAGCAAAAAACCACTTCTTGATTCCTTTTTTACCAATATGACTCAAGATGAATTGGGGAGTAATAAAATAATTGACTATTACCATTAAAAACCAAACTAGAAAAAATATAGGAATAATTTTTATTAAAATCTGGCGAAAGAAAATTAAGCTGGAAATACATAAATTATAGTTAATAAAAAACAGTAAAAGATAAACCATTACCATGAGTAAAAAGAAAAACCAAGTTCCGGAAATTTGTTTTAATCGCAATGTCATACCAAACTTAATATTAAAATCGCAGTAAAAGCTACAATCATTGACAAAACAAAAGCGCTAAGATTGCGCAAAATAGCAAATTTTTTTCCTAAAGCAACAGATTCAGCAGGAATTTGAATAAAGCCTACTGTTACCCATGAAACTAAAAAAGCAGTAACTGCGATTAAACTAATCCCCTGCTTTAGCATCTCTCCTCCTAGAATATAACTAATAATAGGAGTACCAGCAGAAATACTCCCGATTATAACACCAATAAAAGAATCAAGAACAATATTCTTGTTAAAAGCGTTTATATAAAATGATTTAGGTATTATTGTTGTTAATAAACTAACAAGTAAAATTGTACCTAAAATTAATGGCAAAGATTTTCCTAAAGATCTTGTTGCTTTAATAATAGATTGCTTCATATTATTTCAACCTTACACCCATCCTAACACCATTGCCAATCCCAAAGCAAACATAATTAAACCAGTAATTAAATGTAAATACCTTATATTTTTATCTTTCCAGCCACTTACATCTTCAACTCTTGCAAAACCTACATATATTGCTAGCGTTATCACAATCATAGGCAAAACAAAAACTAAATTATATAAAAGCAAAAAAGGCATTACCTTAATTAACTCTAAAGCAGATAAAATACCCCCTGCTATAACATAAGGGCCTATTGTGCAAGGTAAAAGAAAAACAGTTACAAAAAGACCTATAGTAAAAGCGCCTTTTGGACTTGTTATACCTGAAATTATTTTCTTAACCTTTGGTCTGATACTAAGAGGCATTTCTGTTAAAAATCCTCCTGCTTTATACCTTACAGCATCTTTTATATTCAAAACTCCTAAAGCTATAGCAGCAAAACCGAGAATCTTATACAGCCATAATTTAATACTAGTTAAGGCTTGAACTAATTGAAAAGATTTTATAATAACTAATCCATAAAACAAATACATAATAAAAACTGCGCAAACAAAAGCAAATCCAGCAAGTAAAATATTTCTTTTTTGTTTTGGATTGTAAGTTAAAATCGCTATTAACATTAAAGCTAAAACAGCCAAAGCACATGGATTTATCGCATCAACAACTGCAAGAGAAATAATCTTAGCTAATGCAGGTTTTTCTTTTGCAAGTCCTTGTGGAGAAAATATATCTGCAGAAACAAATCCGGTATTCTTCTCTGAACCTGCATTTATTTTTTCTCCATTCCATTGAAAAACCCAACCATCTAATTGAATTGCATTATCAAAATCTATGTTCTGCCCAGAAAGAGGAACTGATTTTGGATCTATAATATTATAATTAATTTCTTCTATAACAGAGCTAATATTATTTGTTGTTAATAATTCTTTTAATACTTTGTTATCTCCACTATCGCTTATTTTTAACAAAATTCTTTCATTTCTCCATATCTTTGGTTGCCCTTGTAAAGAAGTTATATCAAGATTATTAAAATCAATTGAAGAACCATCTATTAAAGGACAGTCATTATGATTCAATCCATTAATTATTCCTTCTGCGTTTTTTAAAATTGGAATATCTCCAATAAGATATTCGTTTTTATTAAATATTATTAAAGGTATGCCTAATCCAGAATTATATTCAGAATCATATTGGTAAAGCAGAGGCGCATTCATTTGTTGTTGATAAATCTCATATTCTATGATAACTAAGTCAGGATATTTCTTTAATAAATCAACTAGAACTATTGGATCTGTTTTAGCGCAATGAGGACATCCAACTCCAGTAAAATAAACAGCACAAACAGCGCTTTGTTCGTCTTCTGCTAAAGCAGTTGTCAATAAAAAACTACTTATAAAAAATATCGCAAATAGAATAGCTATTAACTTTTTCATTTTTTTAATTTTTAATTTCTTTTATTAAAAAATATTAATTTATAAATTGCAAATAATATCCAAACAGCTTCAAGAATTAAAAAAGGAATACTGTTTAAAGCATAAGCATAATAGGCTAAAAGCCCTGCTCCGATAATATTAAAGATATTATAAATGGACGAATCCTGCGTGACTTTTTTGAACAAATTTAAAGCAAAAGCAGTTAGCAAAAATATCATTCCGATAATTCCAACTATGACATATAAATTAATCATCCAAATTATTCTTCATCCTGATTATCTTTTTCTCCTTTTAGTAAACTTTTGCCAAATCCTTCAAAAGATCTTAAAACTTCCAAAGGTACGGCAAAAATAA
>CAZEMH010000007.1:0-2838 GCA_964513365.1 uncultured Candidatus Saccharibacteria bacterium | reverse complement strand
CTTTTGCCAAATCCTTCAAAAGATCTTAAAACTTCCAAAGGTACGGCAAAAATAATAGTATTTGACTTATCAGAGCTTAAGTCATTAATTGATTGTAGTGTTCTTAAATGAAGGGCTCCATTTGCCGCTGACAATACATTTGCAGCTTTAGCCATATTATTTGCGGCAATTACTTCACCTTCAGCTTTAATAATTATCGCCCTTTTTTCTCTTTCTGCTTCAGCTTGTTTACCAATTACTCTCTTCATTTCTTCTGGCAAGGTTATATCTTTTAATTCAACATTGTTAACTTGAATTCCCCAAGGATCACTGGCTTTATCTATAATAGCTCTTATATTTTCTGAAACCCTGTCTCTCTGAGATAGAAGCTCGTCTAAATCCACCTGGCCTACAGCGTTACGCATTGTTGTTTGAGCTAATTGAGAGATAGCATAATAAAAATTTTCTACCTCTAAAACAGCCTTATCAGCTTCTCTGACTTTATAATAAATAACTGCGTTTACGCTAACCGAAATATTGTCTTTTGTAATCGCCTCTTGATTTGGCACATCCACTGCTTTTACCCTTAAATCTACTTTTTTGTAAGATTGAATAATTGGCAAAATTATTCTCCAACCAGGATTCATTAAACCAACATATTTTCCAAACATAAACCTAACTCCCCTTTCATATTGGTTTATCTGCCTGATTGAAGATAAAAGAAGGATTATAATTACTGCAACAATCGCATTTAACATATTTCTACATTAATTTAATATTTAGCCCTTTCATGTATTCTACCAAAAAAAATATTTATCTCAAAATTAATTATTGACACAAATATAATAATACTTTTTATGCTTTACTTAAATTTCTTTAAAACTTGAAAATCTTTTTTTAAAACTTCTTTCATGTTTGGATTGTAAGCTGCCACGGCTGGATGATAGAATGGAACAATTCTTATATCTTGAAAGAGTGTTTTTGCTTCAAAAACTTTTCCATGAATTTTACTAATTGGTTCCATCATATTTTCTAATCCAAACTTTTCCATTAAAAATTCCATGGCATATCTACCCAAAGAACAGATAACTGCCGGCTTAATAAGCTCAATTTGTCTTTCTAAATAATGAATACAGGCTTTAATTTCTTCTTTCTGAGGATCACGATTTTTAGGAGGTCTATCTTTTAAAATATTGGTAATGTAAACATTTTCTCTTTTGATACTCACTGAATCTAAGAGCTCATCCAAAATTTTTCCCGCTGCTCCACAAAAGGGCCGGCCTGTTTTGGCTTCTTGAAGCCCTGGCGCTTCACCAACAAACATTATTTTCGCTTGATGATTTCCCTCTCCAATTACTGGATAAAATCCATTTTTAATCCGTTCTTTGTAAAGAAGGCATTTTTTGCAACTAATAACCTCATCCCTAATGTTTCTAAGCTCTGCTTCTAAATCTTTCATATTTTGTAGAAAATTTAGTTTATTATCTACAACCATCGCCTTACACGATTTTTGTAGTTTATATAGTCTTCCCCAAATATCTCTTTAAGGTTCTTTTCTTCCTGGGACAGAAATAGTATTTCTGATAAAGCTATAAAGATTAGTGGAAAAATCAACGTAATTAAGGTCCCGTGAAGAATCGCTACACCTAAGAGTATTGCTGTCATTCCTAAATACATTGGATGACGGCTAATTTTAAAAGGTCCTTTAGTAATAAGCTCTGTAGGTTTTTCGAATGGTTTTACTGTTGTTTTATTTTTCTTAAATAATGAATCTGTCCAAAGATTTAAAACTACTCCAAATACAATAAATATCCATCCAAAATAGGTATATGGAGAAAAAATTACTTTCTTAATAGGAAAAATAAAATGTAATCCAATCGACAATATTAAGAATAATATAAAATATGTTGGCGGAAGAATTTTGTTTCTCATATTTCTATTGTACCAAAAAATCGTCTCTTTGACGAGACGATTGTTCTTAAAAAAATCCGCTCCGGGAACTGGATGATGTTAGAACTTGTTTAGCGTAGATTCAAAACAAAAAATAAATCGTCAAGTCAGTCCTTAATACAGCGAATTGCAAATCCCCAACACCGAGGGAAACATTGAAATTCGTTCCTATCCGAAAGAGACAGTAACATGTATGCTTTTTTATCACAAACAGTCTGACTCCAATATGCACCATAATACATCATCTGTGCCAATCCACTTCGAAAATAACCCCTAAAGCCAACGCTAGGTAATTTTAAGGGACTGGCAAATCCACCAGTTTTATTCTGATAAATCCAACTTGCGACCTCATTTTCCCACTCTGTTTTAGTTGGCACGTGCCAACCTAAAGGACATGGATTATTAATTCCTCCTTTCCCCTGCCACAAATTATTGTTTTGAGGACTACGCCAATCAGCATTTTTGACTTGAATCGGATCTTCGTAGTCACTATGATAGATTTCAAAATTATAAATAAAGTCACTATGACCAGGTTCATCTAAATTAGACACATTAGTGGTTCTTCCACTATTAGGATCCTGATGACCATCATCTCCTCTTCCCCATTGAAATAAGTCACCCTGTGCTTCAAAATCATTGTAAGTTATAGCTATTCTTGAAGCTCCAAGATTACGATCTAACCAACATCTACCCTGACTTTCTACTGTCCCATAAGTGACTAAATCTCCTTTGTAAGTAAAAGTAACTGAATCTCCGCAAGACCAATCTGTTGTAACAGTAGGTTGAGTAGTAATGGTTGTGGCAATAGTAGTAGTAGTAAATTGAGTAGTGATATTAGATAAAGGAATCATTTTATAACCAATCACTGCACCAAGAATTACACTAGCAACTATAATCCCTATCAGTAAT
>CAZEMH010000006.1:0-26424 GCA_964513365.1 uncultured Candidatus Saccharibacteria bacterium | reverse complement strand
TTGCTCAGGAGTACTTGTACAGATAATCTTGAGATTACCTTAATAGTATTTACTATAGTCTCGTAGTATAATTATTTGGATGTTCAATCACCTAAAATTATGAATAAAGGGCTGTATATTATTTTAGCGATTTTGTTTGTAGTCTTGATTTTTTTGAATTCGGGGAGGATTTCTTTTTTAAATAAAGAATCTCAAATTCTTTCTCAAAATCAAAATATTGATATTATAAATCCAGATATAAATCTAGAAACGAAAGATTGTTTGATTAAAACAGAGGAAATGATTGTTCGTGGAAATTCTTTAGATCCTTTAATTAAGCCCGAGCAAACTATAAGGGCTTTATTTGGTTATTATGATTGTAATAAGATTAAAAGAGGGGATATTGTTCTTTTTGATTATGCTGGGAATAAGAATTTTGTAATCAAGATTGTTAAAGGTATTTCTGGAGTTAAGTTTGAATTGAGGGAAACAGGGAGTGGCTGGAATATTATAGTCAATAATCAAATTGTTAAAAATTCAGAAAATAAATTGTATCTCATTTCTGGCAATGCATATAAAATGCTTTCTTTATATGAAAGAGATTATAAAGGAGTAATTCCTGAGAATACTTATTTATTGCTTGGAAATCGTGTTTCAGGTTCAGTTGACAGCACTACTTTTGGGCTAGTGGATAAAAGTGGTATTGTCGCAAAAGTTGAGATTTAAATTTATAAAAGATAGGTATTTATAATATTTGTTGACAATTGTATTTTTTATTTGGTAATATGTAAATATATAGAAATAAGTAGAAATACAGTAGAAATTTATGGAAATACAATAAGGATTTATAGGATTTTATTTGTATTATTCGTATTAATTCGTATATTGGCATCGGTTATTTAAAAATTAATAAAAAATACAATGATTAACAAAGATAAATTTATTAAAATTGCTTTAATTGTAGCAATAATACTTTTGAGCGTTTTAGTTTACATTTCTTTTATAAACAAAGTTGATAAGAAACCAACTTATCATGCTGTTTTTTTACGAACAGGGGATATGTATTTTGGAAAATTATCACGATTTCCTAAATTAATTCTTTCTGATGTTTGGTTTATTCAAAGGAATGTTGACGATGAGCAAGGTGGGTTTAATTTAATGAAGTATAGCAATGCTATGTTTGGCCCAGAAGACAAAATGGAAATTAACAAAGAAAATGTTATTTGGATATCCAAATTGAGAGATGATAGCCAAGTAGTTAGTTTTATTTTACAAAGCAAAACTCCGGCTTTACAAAATGTTCAACCGCAAGCTGCCCCTCAAACAACTTTACCAGCAGCAGAGGAGTAAAGCTTGTATAGTGTATTGGTATTGAGCACTATTTAAAGATTACGGGAATTATTCCCGTAATTTTATTTTTTTCGGCTTTCTCTGTGATTTCGATTATTATAGAAATGAACGTATAGTATTAAGATAAAAAACGAAACTTATGAAAAGATTATCATATGATGTTATATTTCGTTCTGAACCTGAGGGAGGGTTTACTGTTATAGTGCCTAGTTTACCTGGGTGTATCACATATGGAAGAAATCTTCAAGAAGCTAAAAAAATGGCTATGGGATATATTATTAGTTTAAAAAAACATAAAGAGGCTATTTCTAGTGATAAAAAAAGTTTCTTTAGTTCAATGGAGATTAAACAAATCTCGGTTTATGCCTAAATTGCCAATAATTATTCCTAAAAATTTTAGAAAAACGTGGTTTTCAGTTGGATCGTACTACTGGAAGCCATTTTATTTTTTATAACAAGATGAATAAAAAACAGGTGACAGTTTCATTCCATAGGAAAGAATTACCAAAAGTGGCAACAATGAGTATCTTAAGAGAAGCAGGTATAACAAAAGAAGAATTATTGGCGTTATTTAAAAAATAGAAAATCTTACTAAATTATTAGTAATTTAACAATTTACAATCCGCCAATTGGCGGATTGTTTTATATTGTCTTAGAGAATTTTGGGTGTTATAATACAAAATATGAAGGCGAAATTTAATTTAAAAGATTGGCAAAAATTGTTAGTTCCTGAATTTACTATAAGCGCTATTTGCATAGAAGACAGAATGGTGCGGGTTTTTTGTTTTGATAAAAAAATTAATAAGATTGTCAAGGCAGGAAAATATACTTTGCCAGCTGGAATTATAGAAGAGGGGATTTTAAAAAAGCCAGAACAATTAAAATCCTTTTTAAATTCTTTAAAAAACAAACTTTGGCCAAAAGAAAAGAATGTTTGGATTGTTTTATCTCTTCCGTCAGCTAATTTTTTTGTGAATATTCTTAATTTACCTGAATTAGATGAAGAACGCTTTGAAGAAGCGATTGTTTTTAATACCCAAATGATAGCTCCTTTGCCAATGGAAGAATCATATTTTGATTGGGAGGATTGGGGATTATCAGGTAAAGACGGGGATAAAGAGATATTTGTCGCTTTAGGCATTAAAAAACAAATTGATCCTTATTTAGAAATTTTAAAGGAAGTTGGGTTTAATGTAGTTGCAGTAGAGCCATTGGCTTTATCATTGGCGCGATTTAATTATGAATTTATAGAAAAAGAAAAACCAACTTTAATTATAGACTTAAGGCCAGAAGGAATCGAGTTTATTATTACTGAGGGCAGGAAATTAATCTTTTTTGATTTTGATTCCTGGCATGAGGTTTTTGGAAAAGATATTCCTTCTAAAATTACTACAGATTTACTAAAAAAACATATGGGCGTTGAAATACCAATGTTATTAAATTTTTATTCTCTTAAGAGAAAAAAGATAATTGAACAGTTTGTTTTTCTTGGTTTTAATACCCAATTGGTAAATGCTTTAATTAAATGGATTCAGGTTCAATATCAACTTACTCCAGTACAGATAAAACTACCTTCTTATTTTTCTAAAGCAAGTAGGGATTGGTTTGGTGTAATCGGAACTGCGCTCAGGGGACTTATTTCCCGTAATGAGGATACTATAGTAAGTTTAGCGCCAGTTGGCACAGAAAAAGATTATGAACAAAATCATTACTTAAGCATTATTTCTTTATGGAGCAAGGTCGTAATAACTGTTGGTTTGGTAATGGTTTTTTTGTTTGGATTAGTAGATAATATCTTTTTCCGCAATATTCAAGAACAATATTATCAAGCTGTAGCTAATCCTTTAGATCCTAAAACCAGAGAAAAAGAATCAAATCTTGTTAAAGAGGCCGATGAATTTAATGATCTTATTACTAAATTTACTCAGATTCAGAAATATGAGGTGGATTGGAGAGAAAAATTAGGGCTTATTTTTAAAGAAGCCGGTTCTTCATCAGTTAATATCAAAAGAATTTTAGTAAGCGCGGCGCCGGCAAATAATATTACTATTCAAGGAGAGGCGAGTAAGAAATCTTTAATTGTGGATTTTAAAGACGCATTAGATAATTCAAATATTTTTTCAGATATTTCCTTGCCGCTTTCGGCGTTGATTGATACGTCAGAAGGAGTAACATTCAATTTAAGCATTAAGATATGAAATTAACCTTTTATGGTGGAATACGAGAGATTGGCGGTAACAAAGTTCTTTTAGAAAACAAAAATACCGCTATTTTTTTGGATTTTGGAAAAACTTATCATGAATCTTCAAAATATTTTGAGGAATTTTTAAATCCACGAGTTGTTCATGGGCTAAAAGATTATTTGGAATTAGGCTTGTTACCAAAGAAACAGGGCATTTATCGCGAAGATTTGATTAAAATATTAAATAAAGAAAGAGAAAATCAAATTTATTATTCTAAACCAAAAATTAACGGTATTCTTTTGTCGCACGGACATTTAGACCATGCAGGATATATTTCTTTTTTAGATCCTCAAATTCCTGTTTATACAAGTAAAAACACTATGGCTGTTTTGAAGGCGTTTCGCATTTCTCGCCCTAAAAGCTTGGAAAATGAAATTTTGGAATTATCATTACGCGATATCGAAGACCCAAGAAAAAGAAAGAAAAGAAGAAGAAAATTTAAAATCATTAATAGCCAAGAAGCATTTTCCATAAAAAATTTGGAAATTATTCCTATAGAAATTGACCATTCAGTGCCAGGTGCCTGTATGTTTTTGATAAAAACCTCCAAAGGAAATATTTTATATTCAGGCGATTTTCGTTTATCAGAAATTAAACAAAGTGAAAAGAAAAAGATTTACTCTTTTCTTAAAAAATCCAAGATAAAAGCGTTTATTTGTGAAGGAACAAGGATTAAAGAACAGTCAATTTTAAGAGAAGAAGAAGTATATAAAAAAGCATTGGATACTATTAAGAAAATAAATGGCTTGGTAGTAGTTGATTATTCTATTGGAGATGTTATTCGTTTCAAAACTTTACTTAAAATAGCCAAAAAAACAAAACGCGTAATTGTTCTTCCTTATAATTATTTTAATTATATTGCTGTATTAAAAAAAGAAGGAATATTAAAAGAAAAAGGCATAAAGGAAGAAGATTTACAAAATGTTGTGCTTTACGCTAAAAGAAAAATTACTTTTAAAAAGTGGGAGAGGGATTTATTAAAAAACTATAAAACTTGCAATAGCGAAGATGTAAAGAAAAACAAAAGAAACTTTATGCTCGTTTTAAATTTCTATCAAGTCCAGGAATTAATAGATATAAAACCAGGCAAGGAAAGCTATTATTTAAGGGCTATTACAGAGCCCCATAATGAGGAAATGGAGATTTCAGAAGAAAGATTTGTTAATTGGATTAAGCATTTTAATATGCAAGGCTTAAACAATGGAAAATTTGAAAGAGCTCATATCTCAGGGCATATTAGTGGAAAAGAATTAGCTGAATTTATACAGAAAATTCAGCCAGAGATAGTTATTCCAATTCATACTGAATTTCCAGAAGAATTTAAAAAAATGCATAAAAAGGTTAAAATTGTAGAGAAAGGAGAAACTTTAAGTTTTTAATTTGTATGGTTATTGATGGTAAAAAATTAGCCCAAGAAATAATTGAGGAATTAAAAAAAGAACGGAAAAAGATTACTAAGAAAATCCGTTTGGCAGTAGTTATGGTGGGAGATAATTCTGCTTCTTTTTCATATATAAAGCAAAAAGAAAAAGTAGCAAAGGAAATAGGGATTGACACACGGGTATATCAATATGCTGATTCTATAAAAACAAAAGAATTAAGAAAAAAAGTAGGGGAAATTTGCCGTGTTACTTATAACCGAGGAGTAATAGTGCAATTGCCCTTACCTCCTTCAATTAATACGCAAGTTGTTTTAAATGCAGTTTTGCCGCAAAAAGATCCTGATGTTTTATGTGAAAAGAATTTAGGGAGTTTTTATGCAAATCGCTTGCAAATATTACCACCAGTGCTTGCCAGTATTAAATTTTTATTGGAAAAATATGAGATTAGCATAGAAGGTAAAAATGTTTTAATTATTGGGCGTGGGCGTTTAGTAGGAAAACCAGCTAGTTTATGGTTTATTAACCAAAGGGCAACAGTAATAACTGCTAACAGCAAAACAAAGGATTTAGAAAAATTTATAAACAATGCTGATATTATTGTTTCCAGCGCTGGAAAACATGGTTTAATAACTGGTGATTTAATAAAAAAAGGAGTTATTATTTTTGATGCTGCAGTTGTTTCCGAAGACGGCAAATTAAAAGGAGATTGTGATGATTCAGTAAAAGATAAAGCAGGGCTTATTACTCCTGTTCCAGGGGGCATAGGTCCTTTATGCGTGGCTTTTTTATTTAAAAACCTTCTGGAACTGGTAAAAAATCAGGATTAATACCAGATGGACTTTATAGATATTTTATTGTAGAATATATTTATGTTTGACCTTTTAATCAAAAATGGAAAAGTATTTGACGGAAGCGGGCAAGCTGCTCAAAGTGTTGATATTGGAATTAGAAATGGAAAGATAGTGGATATTGGTAATTTTAAAAATGAAACAGCAAAAACTGAAATTAATGCAGAAGACAGATTTGTTTGTCCGGGGTTTATAGATATTGATAATGAGGCTGATCATTATTTAGATGTTTTTACTTTACCTGGCGCAGATAATTTAATTCGTCAGGGCGTATCTACTATTATATGTGGAAACAGTGGGGCATCATTAGCTCCATTAATTTCTGGTTCTTTATCATCTATACGAAAATGGTCTGATCTTAATCGGGTGAATATAAACTGGAGGGAATTTAAAGATTTTTTGGATTTTTTTGATAAAAAAAAGCTTGCAGTTAATTTTGCTTCTTTAATAGGATGGGGAACATTACGGTCAGAATTTACTAATGGAGAATTTAGGAATTTAACCAAGGAAGAATTGGAAAAATTAAAATTAATGATTGCACAAGGAATGAAGCAAGGTGCTTTGGGCGTGTCTTTTGGTTTGGGATATGCTTCAGAGCAAATGGTTGGAATTAGTGAAATTTTAGAAGTAGGAAGAGTAGTGAAAGATAAAAGCGGATATTTATCTTTTCATCTTCGAAATCAAGCTGAAGACTTTTTAACTAGTATTCAAGAGGTAATTGAGGTTGTAGAAAAAGGGCAGTTGCAAATAGAAATATCCCATTTTTTTACTGAAGGCAGGCCTAATTTTGAGAATTTTGCAGAAGCTTTGAAAATGATAAAAAAAGCGAATAAAGAAATTGAATTAATCAATTTTGATTTATTTCCTTATGATAGTAGCGCTAAAGTTCTTTATTTAATTCTTCCAGAATGGGTAGCAATAGGCGGAAGGGAAGTTCTTTTAAAAAATATTAATGATGAAATTACAAGAAAAAAGATTATCGAGGACCTTAAAAGAAAAAAATATCTTTACAAAGATATTCTTATAGCTGATAGTGGTCAACATTGGTGGTTTTCTGGCAAAACATTAGAAGAAATTGCTAAAGGTTTTAATTTAAATTTAGAAGAAGCTTTATTGAAAGTTATTGAGATATGCGAGGATAGAATAGTTATTTTTACAAAAAATCTTTCGGAAAAAAATATTGAAAATGGATTAAAATCTTCATATTCTTTTGTTTCTTCTAATAGCGGATTTAGTAATATAGAGAGCGGGAAGAGAGGGGTTTGGGTTCATCCTCAAACTTTTGGAACTTTTCCTAAATTTCTTGGATATTATGTAAGAGAAAAAAAGCTTTTGTCTTGGGAAGAAGGAATTCATAAAATTACTGGAAAAGTCGCTAAAAAAACTGGCATAAATGACAGGGGATTGTTGAAGAAAGATTTTTGGGCTGATATTGTTGTTTTCAATCCTGAAAAAATTAATGATAACTCAACATTAAAAAATCCTTTTCAATATCCTGATGGCATAGAAACAGTGATTATTAATGGAGGATTAGCTTATCATAAAGGGATATTAAGAGAAGAAAGATATGGAAAAAGTGTAAGAAAAATTTAAATTTATGCAGTGCTTTGTTATAGAAGGAGGAAAAACATTAAAAGGTGAGATAGAAGTAAGGGGTTCAAAAAACGCTGCTATGCCTATTTTAGCAGCAAGTCTTTTAACAAAAGAACCTTCTATAATTGACAATATTCCATTAATTGAAGATGTAAAAAGGTTCTTGGAAATTATTCAAACTTTAGGAGGAAAAGTAGAATGGTTAGGCAAGAGAAAAGTAAAAATATATCCTGAAAATCTGAATTTTAGGAAAATTGACCAGTCTTTGGTGAAAAAATTAAGAGCTTCTGTTCTTTTAATTCCTCCTTTATTGCATCGTTTTGGGAAATTTAAATTAGCCCAGCCAGGAGGTTGTTTAATCGGAGTTCGTTCTATTGAAGCTCATTTAGACGCTCTTTTGCAGTTAGGTGTAAAAGTAAGAAAAACCCCAACATTCTATTATTACAATGGCGCAAATATTCATAATGGTGAAGTTATTTTAAAAGAATTTAGCGTTACAGCTACTGAAAATGTATTAATGTTGGCGTCTTTAATTCCAGGAAAGACCATATTAAAAGTTGGGGCATTAGAGCCTCATGTTGAAGATTTAGTTGTTTTTTTGAAAAAAATGGGAGCTAAGATTAAAATTATTTCTCCTCATGTTTATGAAATAACAGGGAAGAAAAAACTTTCTGGAGTTTCGCACAGAATTATTCCAGATCCTATTGAAGCAGGAACATTTATGATTTTAGCAGCTGCTTTGCATAGCAAGATTTTAATTAAAAATGTTCGTTTAGATCATCTGGATTTAGTAATTAAAAAATTAGAAGAAACAGGAGTAGAAATAAATATATGTTCTAAAAAAAACTTATGTTTTAATATATCAATGCTTCCATCATATAATCTAAACGGCATAAAAATTCAAACACAACCATATCCTGGCATTCCCACAGATTTGCAATCTCCTTTTGGTGTTTTAGCGACACAACTTAATGGAACAAGTGTCATATTCGATACAATGTTTGATGGCAGGTTGAAATATATTGACGAGTTGATTAAAATGGGCGCAAATGCTATTATAGCAGATCCGCACAGAGCTTTGATTACTGGACCAACTGCATTATATGCGCAGGATATTAATTCTTTGGATATCAGGTCGGGAATTAGTTTAGTTATAGCAGCGCTTTTAGCTAAAGGAAAAACAGTAATTAAAAACATTTACCAGATTGACAGAGGGTATGAAAAAATAGATGAAAGGTTAAAAAAATTAGGCGCGGAAATAAAAAGAATAGAACAATAAATTTAGTAATATGATTGTCCGTAAAATTGGCATAGATTTGGGAACAGCAAATACTTTGGTATTTATTCCCCAAAAAGGTATTGTGATTAATGAGCCATCAGTAGTGGCTATTGCTGTTGATGATAATAAAATATTAGCAATAGGCGCAGAAGCTCGTGAAATGTTAGGGAGAACGCCTGAGGTTATTAAAACATACAAACCATTAAAAGATGGTGTAATTGCTGATTATCAGGTAACAGCAGCAATGTTAAAATATTTTATGGACAAAGTCACAGGTCCTTGGAAATTATTTAAGCCTGATCTCATAATTTCTGTTCCTGTAGGCATTACATCTACAGAAAGGAGGGCTGTTATTGGTGCTGCAAGGCAAGCTGGAGCTAAAGAAGCATATGTTGCAAGAGAACCTATTTTAGCTGCCCTGGGAACAGGTATTCCAATTAATTCTGCTGGAGGCAATATGGTAGTAAATATTGGAGGTGGAACTACAGAAGTTGCAGTAATCTCTTTAGGAGGGATTGTGGCTTGGTCATCTGTGAGAGTGGCTGGGAATAAAATGGATGAAGCCATTGCTGATTACATAAAGAGAAAATACAATTTGGCGATTGGAGAAAGAACAGCAGAAGAAATAAAAATCAAGATTGGATCAGCTTTATCCACAAAAAACAAAAACGAATTAGAAATTAGAGGATTAGATTTAACAGAAGGATTGCCTAAAAATATTGTAATCAACTCTAATGAAATTGCTGAAGCAATAGACAGTCCTTTAAAAGAAATTATTCAAGCCATAAAATCTGTTTTATCAGAAACTCCTCCAGAATTAGCTGCTGATATTATGGAAAGGGGAATGATTGTAGCTGGCGGAGGCGCATTATTAAATAATATCAATGAATTGATTACAAAAATGACAGGTGTGCCTAGTTATACTGCAGACGAACCTCTTTATTCTGTTGCTAAAGGCACGGGAGTCATTTTAGACAACCTGGATCTTTACAAAAAAAGTATAACAACCTATCGTTAAAATGTTTTTTAAGAATGATGGGGCAACAACTTTTTTAGAAAGATTTTTTGATTCTGATAAAAGATTAATTCAGAATCTTCTTTTTTGGGGGGAAGAATCAGTTGGGAAAATGACAACCGCAGAAGAATTTAGTAAAGCCTTGCTTTGCAGTAATAGAAATAGATGGGAAAGATGCGGAAAGTGTGATAGCTGCAAGATGATTAAAAAAGGATATCATCCAGATTTAATGATTATTCAACCTGAAAAAGAAGGGAGCATTAAAATAGAACAAATTCGACAAGGTTTAAGTTTCTTATTTTATCATCCGCAAATTTCTTCTTTGAAAATTCTTATCATTAATGAAGCTGATAAAATGACAGAAGATTGCCAAAACGCTCTTTTAAAAACATTGGAAGAGTCGCAAGAGAATAATCTTATAATTTTAGTTACAAGTGCTCCAAAGAGACTCTTAACAACAATACAATCAAGGGTTTTGCCTTTAAGATTCAGAAGGGTGGCAAATAAAGAAATTATTGATTTTTTGCAAAAACAATGCTCTTTATCTCAAAATGAAGCAGAGGAGATTGCTGAAAGAGCTGATGGGAAGATAGGAAATGTTATTAAATTATTAGACAAAGATTATAAAAAAGAATTAGATCAACAAAGAAAAGATTTAAAAGAAATTCTTAATCAGGATTTTGCAAAACAATCTGTTTATTTCCAAAAATTGGCAGAAGATAATGGAAAATTAACAAGCACTTTAGAACAATGGCTAAGAGTTTTAAAGTCTGATAAAGACTCTAAAGAATTAAAATTAATTCCTGAGAAAAGAATAAAATTAATCAGCAGTATCTTAGAAAGTATTTATTTAATAACAGACACAAATGTTAACAGGCAACTTTTAATGGAGAATATCTTTCTTCAATTATAATTATGTTGATAGAGAAATTTAAAGAACAAACTCAAAAATTATCAGAAGATTTTTTTAATGAAATTCTTGGTTTTCGTACTTCTCGTCCCACAACTGCTTTAGTGGATAATATTAAAGTTGATTGTTATGGTTCATTATCTCCATTAAAGCATATTGCCTCTATATCAATTAAACTTCCGAATGTTATTATTATTGAGCCTTGGGATGAAGAATTAGTGGCTTCTGTTAAAAAAGCTTTAGAATCTTCAAGTTTAGGAATTACTCCGTCTCAAGAAGGAAAACAGATAAAATTATTTTTACCTCCATTAAGCAAAGAAAGAAAAGATGAATTAATAAAACTTATTGGATTGGCAAAAGAAGAATACAGAGTCAAATTAAGGGAGATGAGGGATAAATTACTTGGAGAAATCAAAGAAAAATTTGATAAAAAAGAAGTATCTGAAGATGAAAAGTTTCGTTTAAAAGAAGAAGTACAAAAAATTATTGAAGAAACTAATAAATCTTTAGATAACAAGGAAAAGCAAAAAACAGACGAAATTCTTAATTCTTAATTATTATTTATGATATCTTTTCTTATCAGCTTATTTAGTTTAAGTATTATAATCATATTGCATGAAGCTGGGCATTTTTTATTAGCAAGGCGTTTTGGAGTAAAAGTAGAGGAATTTGGTATTGGTTATCCTCCACGGCTTTTCAGTTTTAAAAAAAATGGAATAATTTATTCTGTTAATGTTATTCCGTTTGGCGGATTTGTAAAAATAGTAGAGCATAATGGGCCTGATAGTTTTTTGTCAAAAAGCTTAGGCAAAAGAGCTCTTATACTTTTAGCTGGAGTAATTAATAATCTTTTGATAGCATTTTTGCTTTTTACAATTCTTTTTTCTGTTGGAATGCCCACTTTTGCTTTGCCTGAGGATTATAAACAAAATATTGCTTCTACGGTAACTATAAGAGAAATAGAAAAAGATTCTCCTGCGTCTTTAGCTGGTTTAGAATCTGGAGATATTATTTTAGGCATAGAGCATCTAGATAATTTTTATGAGGTTACAAGCATTGAAGATGTGCAAAACAGAACAAAGGAATTTCAAGGCAAGGAAATACAATTGATTATCCAAAGAGAAGGCGAGACTATAGAAATAGGAATTATACCAAGGAAATCACCACCAGAAGGAAAAGGATATTTAGGAGTTGTTTTAACTAATGATGGAGTTTTGAAGTATTCTTTATTTGAAGCTCCATGGCAATCAATTCGTTTTATGGGAATTCTGACCCATGAAACATTTACTGGGCTTGGCAGAGTTTTTGTTAATTTATTTAAACATGGTAATATAGAAGAATTGACAGGGCCTGTGGGAATTATGGCAATAACTACCAGAGGCTTTCAGTGGGGCTGGAATTATGGATTATATATTTTAGGGCTTATTTCTTACGCTTTTGCGATTTTTAACCTTTTTCCTATTCCTGCTGTAGATGGTGGAAGAATCTTGTTCTTAATCATAGAAAAAATAAGGCAAAAACCAATATCTCAGCATACAGAAATTTTGGTAAACAATATTTGCTTTTCTTTATTAATCATTCTTCTTTTCGTTGTTACTATTAAAGATATTAATCTTTTTATTTTAAACAGGTAAATTATGAAAGAATCACAATTTTATTTTAAAACCAGAAAAGAGGTTTCTAAAGATGAAGTAGCTATTAGCGCTTGTTTGTTAATAAGAGCTAATTTTATAGAAAAATTAACAAGCGGGATCTATAATTTCTTGCCTTTAGGTTTAAAAGTTATAAAAAAAATAGAAGGGATTGTAAGAGATGAAATGGAAGCTATTGGAGGGCAAGAAATCTTAATGGCGCTTTTAAATCCAAAAAGCAATTGGGAGCAAACTCATCGTTGGAATACATTCAAAGCTTTATTTAAGGTGCAATCCAAATATGGGCAGTGGTTTGCTCTTTCTCCAACGCATGAAGAAATAATTACGCCAATGGTAAAGAATTTTATTTTTTCATATAAAGATTTGCCATTATATCTATTTCATATTTCTGACAAATTTCGTGATGAACCTCGTTCCAAATCAGGAATATTAAGAGGGAAAGAGTTTATAATGAAGGATTTGTATAGTTTTCATACTGATGAAAAAGATTTAGAAAAATATTATGAGAAAGTAAAAAAGGCTTATCAGAGAATTTTCAAAAGATGCGGATTAAAGGCTTTTGTAGTAGAAGCGTCAGGGGGCACTTTCTCGCGCTTTTCTCATGAATTTCAGGTTATTACACCAGCAGGTGAGGATTTGTTCTATTATTGCTCTTTTTGTAAATTCTGCCGCAACAAAGAAATCGCAAAAAATATCAAAAAATGCCCTGAATGCGGTCATGCCCTGAAAATGCTTAAAGGTTCTGAAGTGGGAAATATCTTTAAATTGAAAGATAAATATTCTGATGCATTTGATTTAAAATTTAGGGATAAAGATGGAAAAAATAAAAATGTTATGATGGGTTGTTATGGAATTGGAATTAGTCGTTTATTAGGAGTAATAGTAGAAGCAAATTATGATAAAGATGGAATGATTTGGCCGGAAGAAGTAGCTCCATTTAAATATCATTTATTGAGATTATTGAGTGGGAATGCAAAGATAGATAAAAAAATTACAAAACAAGCTGATATGTTTTATGGGAAAATGCTGAAAAAAGGAATTGAAGTGCTCTATGATGACAGAGAGGATGTTTCAAGCGGAGAAAAATTAGTTGATGCTGATTTGTTGGGATTGCCTTATAGAATAGTAATTAGTGAAAAAACTATTAAAAATAATATGTTTGAATTAAAGGAAAGGAAAAATCGTAAAGAAAAATTAATAAAATTAAGTGATTTTGACAAAATACTTAAAAATAAGTAAACTGACAAAACAAAGCATAATTGTTATTTATTATGGCCAAGGATTTTAAAGAGAATTTTTTTCGTAATATTGGGGTGGATTTAGGAACTACCAAGACTTTAGTTTATGTGAAAGGAAAAGGTATAGTGGTTAATGAACCGACAGTTGTGGCTATGAATAATAAGACTAATCAGATTTTAGCCATTGGTCATGAGGCAGAAGAAATGATAGGAAAAACCCCTTCGCATATTAATGCCATCAAACCTCTTAATAATGGCGTAATTTCTGATTTTGAAGTAGGTGAGAAAATGCTCCATTATTTTCTGGAAAAGGCCAAAAAAAAAGGATTCTTGGGTCAGTTTTTTGATTGGCCTCGTTTAGTTATTGGGGTGCCTACAGGGGGTACTGAAGTAGAAAAGAGAGCTGTAGAAGATGTTGCCAGAAGCGCTGGAGCTAAAGAGGTTTATTTGATAGAAGAGCCAATCGCAGTGGCCTTAGGTGCTCAGTTGTCAGTTAAAGAATCGCAGGGTATTTTTGTTGTAGATATTGGGGGCGGAACAACAGAAGTGGCTGTAATTTCTTTAGGAGGTATTGTTGTATCAAAAAGTTTGCGTATAGCAGGCAGTAAATTAAATAATGATATTATTCATTACTTCAGGGATAGGTTTAAATTATCTATAGGAGAAAAAACCGCCGAGAGAATTAAAGTTCTAATAGGATCTGCTTTAGATTTAGGAAGCAATCAGGAGATGAAAGTAAAGGGGCGCGATCTTACACGCGGCCTGCCAAAAGAAATTAAAGTTAAAGAAGATGATATTAGGGAAGCTATAACGCCGTCTTTAAATAAAATTTTAGATGCTATTAAAAGCACTATTGAAATTACTCCGCCAGAGTTAATTGGCGACATAATGGAATCAGGCATTATCTTATCAGGAGGAACAAGTTTGCTTCGCGGTATTGATAAATTAATTGAAGGATCTATTGATCTTCCAGTGAAGATAATTGATGATCCTATAACTTCAGTAATCAGGGGAATAGGAATAATCTTAGAAAATTTGCAAGAATCAAAAGATATTTTGACTACGATTACTAGAGAAAAACCCCCTTTGTAATATTATGAAACAAAGAAATAATTTTCATTTCTTGATTTTACTAGTGATTTTTACAATCACTAGTATTTTGTTGTTTAAATTCTATTTTTCTCAGGAAAAAACTTTTAAACCTCAATTAGTATACAATTTGGAAAAAGGGGCATTAATAGGAAATTATCTTTTTAATTTTAAAAATTGGACAAATGATTTTTTGCATTTTAATACTCTGAGAAAACAATTGTCGGATATTAAATATGAAAATATTAAACTTGTAAATCAATTGCAGGATTTTAAAGAAGTTAAAGAAGAAAACGATCTTTTAAAAAACGCTTTACAAATTAAAGGTGAAACAAATTGGTCATTGGTGTCAGCTAAAATTGTTTTAATGGATCCTTCTGGGCTGACTGGTTCTTTTTGGATAAATAAAGGCATTAAACAGGGGTTAAAACGAGGAATGAATGTAATATTGGAACATAAAATTCTAGTAGGCAGGCTAGAAGAATGTTTTGATAATTATTGCCGAGGTGAATCAATTTTTAATCCAGAAACTAAAATTAGTGTAGAAGACTTACGTTCATCTACGCTAGCAGTCGCAGAAAAAGATACAAAAGGAAATTTTCGTTTAAAGCTAGTTCCGTATCAATCAGATATTAAAGTCGGAGATATTTTAATTACTTCTTCTGAGAATGCTAATTTTTTTAAAGGTCTTTTAGTTGCTAAAGTCAAAAAGTCCAGCTTGTCTTCTGATGTTAGTTCCTTAAAAGAATTTATTTTAGAACCTTTATTAAACCTTTCTGAAATATCTTCAGTTTTAATTATTACTGATTTTATTCCTACACAATAATGATTCAACGTTATTTATTAAATTTTCTTTTATTTGTTTCTGTTGTTTTTATTCAGGTATATTTTGGAATGACTTTTTTCATTTCTCCGGTTTTAAATATTGTTTTAATTTTTTTAATTTTTACTCTTTTTTACTTTTCACATTTCTATTTGTTTTTTTTAATTTTTATATCAGCAGCTGTTCTAGACAGCCTTTCCGGATTTTTTTGGGGAACGAATCTTTTTCTTTTTTTAATTTCTTTAGGAGCAGGTATTTTATTAATACGATTTTTGGAAAAATCTAATTTTTTTTCACGCTTGCTTATTGGGGGATTAATAATATTCATATATTTTTTAGGACTTTTAATAGTGAATTTAATTTTAAAAACCTCGCATATTAGTTTTATTATTTTTGAACAATTTCTATTTACTTTAATATTTTATATGCTTTTATCCTTTCTGCTTAATAAAATTAGAAGATTAAAGACAGTACATAGTTAGGGCAAGTAGGTAGAGAGAAAATTCTTTGTTAATTTTTAATAATGAAAAATCTTTATATAAAAAGAGAAAAACATTTATTGGATCCAGAGGAGGTTCTTTTGGATAAAAAAGCCAGAGAAGCAAAGGAAAAGGCTTTAGAGAGGTTGGAATTTCCGATTTCTTCTTTCTTAGTAAAAACAGTTTTTGGGGTATGTTTGGTTCTTTTTTTGGTTCTTTTTTTACGTTCTTTTTATCTCCAAGTAATTGAGGGAGAAAATTATAAAAAAAGAGCAGAAAATAACCGTACTCATTATTATATTATTAGCGCTCCCCGCGGGATAATTTATGACAGGTATAATGAACCCTTGGTTTTTAACAGCCCGTCTTTTAGTTTAGTGATGATTCCATTAAATTTACCAAAAAATGAAAATGAGAGGACGGATATTATAGAAAAAGTTATTGATATTTTTGGTGTTGACAGGAAGGAAATTGATATGATTCTTAATGATTACAAAACAGTTTATTCTTTTCAGCCGATTTTAATAAAATCAAATCTTGAAATTGAAGAAGTGCGGCGCTTTGAAACAGCTATAAAAAGCAATTCTGGTTTTAGTGTTATTTCTGATTACAGCAGGCACTATCCATTTGGTGACGCTTTTGCTCATATTTTAGGATATATTGGTAAAATTTCTCCCCAGGATATTTCTAAGTATAAAGATTATCCTTTAACCAGTATGGTCGGAAAAGATGGGCTGGAAGCATATTATGAAAAAACTTTACAAGGTAAACCTGGTAGAAAAATAATAGAAGTTGATGCTGCCTTTAATATTCAAAAAGATTTAGGCTCCATAGAGCCTAAAAAAGGCAAAGATCTTATTACTACTATAGACAAAGATTTACAGATAGCATTTTATAATTCTCTAAAAGAAAGGATTGGAACATTGGGTGCAAAAGGAGCTGCTGGAATAATTTTGGATCCCAAAACAGGAGAAATTTTATCCTTAGTAAGCTTGCCAAGTTTTGACCCAAATGTTTTTACAAAAGGTTCTCCTCGTCAATTAATTAATAAATACCTTCAAAGCTCCTCACTTCCGCTTTTTAATCGTGCTATAAGCGGTCTTTACCATCCTGGATCTGTGATTAAACCTCTTATGGCTTTAGCTGCTTTGGAAGAACATATAATAGATCCTGATCGTGAGATATTTACTGAGGGAAAGATAGTTGTTACAAGTCCTTATGATCCAAAACAAAAATATGTTTTTAATGATTGGAAAAATCATGGATGGGTAGATATGAGAAAAGCAATTGCAGTATCATGTAATGTATATTTTTGGGCTATAGGCGGCGGTTGGGAAGATATATCTGGTTTAGGTTTAGCAAAAATTAGAAAATATTGGTTAGATTTTGGTCTTGATAAAAAATTAGGTATTGATTTATTTGGAGAAGCTCAATCAGTGCTACCTGATGCTAAATGGCTAAAAGAGCATCGTTCCTATGATCCAACTTGGAAATTAGGCGATACTTATAATATTTCTATTGGTGAAGGCGGTCTTCTCTTGACACCATTGCAAATGGCTGCTTATATATCTACTATTGCTAATGACGGTATTTTAATGCAGCCGCATTTAGTGAAACAATCAAGAGATTTTGATATTGTAAAATTAAATATTTCTGAAGAAAATTTAGAGATAGTTCAAGAAGGAATGAGAGAAGTTATAAAGTCAGGAACAGCAATGACTTTAAAATATCTTCCTTTTGAAGTTGCAGGGAAAAGTGGTTCCCCTAAATTTATCTCAGAAGGAGAAGCACAATACAATGCTCTTTTTGGAGCTTATGCACCGTATGATGATCCAGAAATCGTCATTTTTGTTCTAATAGAAACTCCACCAAGCGGGACCGTTGTTACCTTGCCCATAATTGAAGAGGTTTTGCAATGGTATTGGGATAATAGAATAAACAAACAAGAAATAATAAATAGTGAAGAATATGAGTAAAAACTATATCACATCTGAGGCATATAAGGCCCTCAAAAAAGAATTAAATGAATTAAAAACCATAAAGAGAAAAGAAATTGCTCAAATGCTTCAGGATGCAAAAGAACTGGGTGATTTAGCAGAAAATGCAGCGTATCAAGAGGCAAAAGAAATGCAATCGGTTTTAGAAACACGAATTTTAGAGTTGGAGATATTTTTTAAAGATGTTTCTATTATTCGTCGTTCCTCTAATAATCATGTTGTACAATTAGGTTCGACAATAGAGATAAAAAGTTTGAGTAAGCCAATAAATAAAAAAGTATTTACTATTGTTGGGTCTCATGAAGCCAAGCCAACAGAAGGCAAAATTTCTAATGAGTCGCCTTTGGGCAAAGCTTTTTTGGGTCATAGAAAAGGGGATATAATACTTGTAAATACACCACAAGGTGAGGTAAAATATAAGATATTAAAGATATCTTAATTTATGTTATCTGATTTAATAAAAGAAAGAATAAAAAAGCTCAAAAAGTTAAGAAAATTAGGAGTTGATCCTTATCCTGAGAAAACTCATCGTCAATTTTCTATTATCCAGGCATTGGATAATTTTTCTAAATGGTCTCGTTCTAAAAAAAAGATTATTTTAGCAGGAAGGATTTGTGGAATTAGAGGACATGGTGGCGCTATTTTTGTGGATATTAAAGACCAGACTGAAAAAATTCAACTTTTGTTTAAACAAGATAAGCTTGGTAAAGATAAAATGAAGTTTTTTGAGGATTTTTTTGACTTAGGTGATTTTTTAGAAGCCCAAGGAATTCTTTTTAAAACAAAAAGAGGGGAGAAAACATTGGAAGTCAGGAGTTTTAAGTTATTGTCTAAAAGTTTAAGATCCTTGCCAAAAGCATGGTATGGGCTGGAAAATGCAGAAGAGCGGTTTCGCAGGCGTTATCTTGATTTATTAGAGAATGAAGAAGTAAAACATAGATTTATCTTTCGCAGTAAAATTATTTCTTCATTAAGGGAATTTTTGAATAAAAAAGAGTATTTAGAGGTAGAAACGCCAATTTTGCAACCTTTGTATGGTGGAGCATTTGCCAATCCTTTTGTTACACGCCTGGAAGCATTGAAGATGAAAATCTATTTAAGGATAGCGCCAGAATTATATTTAAAACGTCTTATAATTGGAGGATTTGAAAATATTTATGAAATTGGAAAATGTTTTAGAAATGAAGGAATTGATAGGGAGCATAATCCTGAATTCACTATGCTGGAATTATATAGCGCATATAAAACAAGGGAAGACTTAATGGAATTAATTAAAGAATTATTTCAATTTTTAGCAAAGAAATTTAAAAACGATATTCCTGATGCAAAAGTGTTTTTAAAAAAAATATGGAAAAAGATCGGCTTTGAGGAATTTCTAAAGAAAGAGGTAAAATTAAGTTTTAATGATAACAAAGAAAAATGGCTAAAGAAGGCTAAAGCATTAGGGGTTATTGTGGATAAAGCGGATTCTAAAGAAAAAATAGCAGATGCAATTTTTAAAAAATTACGTGGGAAAATTACAGAACCGACTTTTATTATAGACCATCCTTTGGAAATATCACCGCTAGCAAAGAAAAAAGCCGATGATCCTAATAAAACAGCGCGCTTTCAATTAATTGTTTTTGGTTCTGAAATAGTAAATGGTTTTTCTGAATTAAATGATCCAATAGATCAAAAGCAAAGGTTTAAGAAACAGGCAGAAATGAAGAAAAAAGGGGATATAGAAGCTCATCCACAAGATATTGATTATATCGAAGCATTAGAATATGGAATGCCTCCAACAGCAGGTTTAGGCATAGGTATTGATAGATTAATAACTGTTCTAACGCATTCATCTTCATTAAAAGAGGTGATTCTTTTTCCATTTATGAAACCTAGAAACAAATAACTTTATTAGACATATGTTAGATATTAAACTTATCAGAGAACAGCCAGAAAGAATTAAAGAAGGCATTGGTAAAAAAGGCGCTGATACTTTTTTAGTGGATAAAATTTTGGAATTAGATAAAAAAAAGAGAGATTTAATACAAGAAATAGAAACAGTGAGGGCAAAGAAGAACACAGCTGAAAAAAAGATTGTTAAAGAGAAAGATAAAGACGGGATAATGAAAGTCTTAAAAGATGCAAAGATTTTTTTATCAGACAAGGAAAAAGAATTAGAAGAAGTGCAAAAAGAATACAAAAAAATATTGAGCCTTATTCCAAATCCGCCTCTGGACTATGTTCCTGAAGGAAAAGACGAGAGAGATAATGTGGTTATAAGACAAGTTGGCAAGAAACCGAAATTTAACTTTATTCCACAAGATTATCTTTCATTGGCAGAAAAATTAGATATTATTGATACACAGAGAGCATCTAAAATATCTGGTTCACGTTTTGGTATTTTAAAAAGAGGAGCAGCTATTTTGGAAATTGCTTTAATTAAGTTTGTTTTTGATAAATTGACGAAAAAAGGATTTATTCCTATAATTCCTCCTGTTTTGATTAAACGAGAACCTTTCTGGGGCATGGGTTATTTGGATAGGGGAGAAGAAGATGTGTATTATTTACCAAAAGACGAACTGTATTTAGTTGGAACTTCAGAGCAAATGATTGGACCAATGCATATGAATGAGGTTTTTGAAGAAGAAGATTTGCCTCGTCGCTATGTGTCTTTTTCTTCTTGCTTTAGGAGGGAAGCTGGTTCTTACGGCAAAGATACAAAAGGTATTTTACGGGTTCATCAGTTTGATAAAATAGAAATGTTTGTCTTTTCCAAACCAGAAAATTCAATAAAAGAACATGATTTTCTCCTTTCTGTGGAAGAAGAAATGATGAAAGATTTAAGAATTCCTTATCAGGTATTACAAATTTGTTCAGGTGATTTAGGTGATCCTGCAGTGGCTAAATATGACATAGAAGCCTGGCTTCCAGGGCAGAATAATGGTGAAGGCCAGTATCGTGAAACCCATTCAACTTCTAATTGCACTGATTTTCAGTCCAGACGGTTGAATATTAAATTTAAAAACAAGGCTGTTGGTAAAAATGAATTAGTCCATACTTTGAATGGGACTGCTTTTGCAATGGGAAGAATAATAATAGCAATTATTGAGAATTACCAAACAAAGGATGGAAAAATAAAAATTCCTAAAGCTCTTTTGCGTTATGCAAATGGAATAAAGGTTATTTCCTAAATATATATTTTATGAGAAGAACTCGCCACACTTCAAGAATTTACTGGTTGAGAGTAAAAATATTTTTTGTTATTTTTTTTGTTTTTTCTTTCCTTGGCTTTATATATTGGCTTATTTTTCTTTCTCCGTATTTTCAGATAAAAGATATAGTTATTGAGGGATTTGATCAGAATTTTTCTAAAAAGATTGAATTAATTCTTGAACAAAGAAATCATCGTTTTACTCCTTTTTTGATTTATGAAATTTTTCCTCAATATATTCAGAATAATAAAAGCTACATATCTTTTATTTCTTTTGATTTAAGAAATCTTATTCTCAAACAACATCCAGAAATAGAAAACATGGATATGGATTTAGATATCAAAAAAGGAGTTTTAACTGTTAATATAAAACAAAGGATTATTGATTTTTTATTATGCAATAAAAAAGAAATTGTTTTATTGGATGATGATGAATCTGTGTTGCTGGATGAAAACAAAGATTGTTATTATATGGATAAGAATGGAGTAATTTTTGAAAAATCCTTGGGAATAGACGGGTCTTTTATTAATCAAATTGTATTTCTCGGAATGGAAAATAGATCTCTTGGTGATAAAATTATTTCCAGAGATAAATTAGAAAAACTTGATAAAATATTTATTCTCGCCAAAAACGAAGAAAGTCCAATCTCAATTGATTTTTTGGAGATTAAGGAAGCAAATTTTTCAAGCTTAAAGATAGTTACTAATGAAGGATTCTATATTCTTTACAATATGGGGGATGATTTTTCAGAAGTTCTTAAAATAATAGCAGGAATTAGAGAACAAAAAGCAAGTGATGGTTTTAGTAATTTAAAATATATAGATTGCCGGTATCTTCCAAAAGTTTATTTGTCCAGATAGAACGTGGTATAATATATTCAAATGGAAAAAACAGAATTAGATTTAATTAAAGAACGAATACAAATTAAGAAAGAGCAATTAGCCCAACAGGGATTATCCACTCCTGAAGAGAAAGAATTAGTTGCTGAAACTATTAATGAAAGGATGGAAGATTCTTTAAAAGAAATGCCTCCTGGCATGGATGTTGTAAAGCCTGATGCAGAAATGAAAGTACCATTTCCTTCTCAGGTTGTTTCTCAGGCTGATGAATCTTCTGATTCAATTGTAGAAGAGGCCAATATTAAGCTTGCCGAGCTTGTAGGGATAGCAGTGGAAGAAAGTATTCCAAAAGCTGTTACAATTGCCTTAAAAAGCGGCAATGCTTTTTTAATTGATAAATTACGCGATTCTTTGGCAGATAAATATTATCAGATGTTAAAAGATAAAAAATTAATTTAAAAGATGTTTTTATTTGGAATATTATTTATTTTAATCTTATCAATTTTTTTGTTTTTCTTTATCAGGAAAAGATTTTTTCATTTAGAGATTAAAAAAAGCTTAAATTATCAATTATTTCTTATAACAATTCCACGTGATTTTTCATTGATAGAGCAGGAAAAACAGAAAACTTTTATTGATTTTGTCTCTGTTTTTGAACAGGCTTTAGAGAGTTTAAGCAGGTATAAAAAAGAAATTATTTTTGAAATTGCTGTACATAATAATTCTCAAGAAATTTGTTTTTATGCTGCTTGTTTGAAAAAAGACGAACAATTTTTTGAGAAGACGCTTTCATCTTTATTTCCTTATGCTAAAATTGAGCCAGTAGATGACTATACTATTTTTTCTCCACAAGGAAAAGTTGTAGGTTCAGAACTTACTTTAAAAGAGCCGTTTGTTTTGCCTATTAAAACCTATAAGTCCTTTGATCAAGATCCGCTGACAACAATTGTTAATGCTTTCACTAAAATAATTCCCCAAGGTGAAGGAGCGGCTTTTCAGATTGTCATAAAACCAGACACTATTGGGATGAAAAAGAAATTTGAGGTCATTAAAAAAGCTCTTCTAGAAGGAAAAAGTTTAGATCAAGCGATTTTAAAACCTTCTTCATTAGTAAAGGAGTCGTTTAAAAAAGAATCATCTAAAGAATTAAATGCCAAAACAGTTGATGAAAATTTAATTAAATTAATAGATGAAAAATCTCAATATCCGCTTTTCTTTTTTAATGCTCGTTTATTGGTATCAGCAAATACAAAAGAACGCGCTCAGGCACTATTATCTCATTTAGAAGCTTCATTTAGTCCTTTTTCTAATCCAATTGGAAACAGCTTATTAATAAAAAAGATTAAAACAAAACAAGGATTAAAAAAATTAATTTATAATTTTTCCTTTAGGATTTTTAGAAGAAAAAAGTCAGTTTTGTTAAATTCTTTAGAGATTGCTACTATATTTCATTTTCCACATCCTTTTTTGGAGAATTCTCGATTAAAATGGTTAAACGCTCGCAGTGCTCCAGCGCCTTTAAATTTGCCCAAACAAGGAACAATTTTAGGAATAAATATTTTTCAGAGAGAAAAGAAGGAAGTTAGGATATTAGATGAAGATAGGCGGCGTCATATTTATATAATAGGGCAGACAGGGACAGGTAAAACTTCTTTGATGAAGAATATGTTTATTCAGGATGTTGCTGCTGGAAAAGGAGCTTGCTATATTGATCCTCATGGAGATACTGCTGAGTACCTGATGGGATTAATACCAGAATCAAGGTATAAAGATGTTATATATTTTAATCCAGGAGATTTTGAAAGATCATTTGGTCTAAATATGCTTGAATGGGACAAGAAATATCCTTTTCAAAAATCTTTTGTTACTAATGAACTTCTTGAGATTTTGGATAAACTATATGATTTAAAAACAGTAGGAGGGCCTGTTTTTGAGCAATATTTTCGTAATGCATTGCTTCTTTTGCTTGATGATACTGAAATTCATACATTAAATGATATTCCGCGTATTTTAATAAATCCTGATTTCCGCAAATCATTATTAGAAAAAACTCCTAATCCAATGGTAAAAGAATTCTGGGAGAAAGAAGCGGAAAAAGCTGGAGGAGAATTGGCATTGGCTAATGTTGCACCATATATCAACTCTAAACTTAATCCTTTCTTGGCAAATGATTTAGTTAGACCTATAATCAGCCAGAAGAAATCTTCCATAGACTTTAGAAATGTTATGGATGAAGAAAAGATTTTAATTATTAATCTTTCTAAAGGATTATTAGGTGATATAAACAGTTATCTTTTAGGAATGATTGTTGTAGGAAAATTAATGATGGCATCATTTTCCCGTGTTGATATTCCAGAAGATCAGAGAAAGGATTTTTATCTTTATATTGATGAGTTTCAGAATATTACAACTGATACTATTTCTACAATTTTTTCAGAAGCAAGAAAGTATCATCTTAATTTAACTGTTGCTAATCAATTCCTGGGTCAGTTAAAAGAACCAATTCTCAAATCAGTTTTTGGCAATGTGGGTACAATGATTTGTTTTCGTGTGGGAAATGAAGATTCTGAATTTTTGGCTAAATATTTTGCTCCTGTTTTTAGTACTTATGATTTAATTAATCTTGATAATTTTGATGCATATATTAAATTAACAATTCAAGGCCAGGTCTCACGGGCATTTAATATGAGAATAAATAAACCTATTGATTCAGATTTAAGTAAATTAGAATCTTTAAAACAACTTTCTTCTTCAAAATATGCCCGTCCACGCAGTGAAATTGAGGAAGAAATACAAAAAGGATATATATAATCTATTGTGTTGCCAATCCAATTTATAAAATTTCTTTTAGTTGGAGTTCTTAATACCGGAATTGATTTCGGTGTTTTAAATTTATTAATGTTTTTAACTGGAATAACTTCTGGTTTTTATTATTCATTATTTAAGGCAATTTCTTTTACTTGCGGCGTTACTAATAGCTATATCTGGAATAAAAGATGGACTTTTAAAAAAGGGAAGAGCCTTGAAAAAAAAGAATTTTCTAAGTTTTTTTCAGTTAGTTTAGTGGCATTTGGCGTTAATATTTGCACAGCATCTGTATTAGTGAATATTATAGGACCGATTGGAGGCATTTCTCCTTATGTTTGGGCTAATATTAGCGCATTGGCTGCTGCTGGATTTACTACTTTAATTAATTTTTTTGGTTATAAATATTTAGTTTTTAAGGATAAAAATTAAGCTTTTAAACTGCGTTATTTTCTGCTACAATATACAAAATTATGTCTAAACTTGTTTTTTATCGCAAATATCGTCCTAAGGTTTTTTCAGAAGTAATTAATCAAAAAAATACCATTAAGACATTATCCAATGCCCTTATGCAAGGGCAAATTGCTCATGCTTATCTTTTTTCTGGGCCTCGTGGGGTAGGAAAGACAACTGTTGCTCGTCTACTGGCTAAAGCATTAAATTGCCAAAACAGAAAGCCTAATGAATTTGAGCCTTGCAATAAATGTGAATCTTGTTTAGCAATTAATGCTGGGAATTCTATGGATTTAATAGAAATAGATGCTGCTTCCAATCGTGGAATTGAAGATGTCCGTTCTTTAAGAGAAAATATTAAATTTCCTCCAATAAATTCAAAATACAAAGTTTTTATAATAGATGAAGCGCATCAAATCACTAAAGAAGGTTTTAATGCTTTATTGAAAACATTAGAAGAACCACCAGAATATGTAGTTTTTATTTTAGCAACAACAAAGCCTGATAAATTACTTGCAACTATCCTTTCCAGAGTTCAGCGCTATGATTTTAAAAAATTAAATTTAGATGATAGTATAAAACGTCTTGTTTATATCTGCAAAAAAGAGAATATAAAATTTGAAGATGAGGCATTAAGATTAATAGCTTTATACTCTGAAGGAGGATTACGTGATGCAGAATCATTATTAGGGCAAATATCTTTAGTAACTGAAAAGAATATTACAAAAAAAGCAGTTGAGGAATCAGTAGGAGCTATTAATTTTGAAAAAGTCAAAAGATTTATTGATTATTTAGGAAAGAGAAATAAAGAAAAAGCATTGGAATTTATTAATAAAATTTATGATGAAGGCTATGATTTGGAAGTTTTTAACAAAGAGGTATTAAATTATTTAAGAAAGATTTTATTACTTAAAGTTTCTTCTACATTGGGAAAGCTACTAGAAAAAGACACAACTTCTGAAGAAATGACTATATTATTTAAACAAGCTGAGTTTTTTGACACTCCTTATCTTGAAAAACTATTAGAAAGATTTATTGAAATTCAAATACAACTTAGAAGAACCCCAATTCCTACATTGCCTTTTGAAATATGCATTAGCGAGGAGCTTTAAATATTTATTGCCGGGTCGTCTAATGGTAGGACCTCAGGTTCTGGCCCTGGTAATCTTGGTTCGAATCCAAGCCCGGCAGCTATTGACGATACACTTCTGATGTGTTATTCTAATAATACTAGGATTAGTGAAAGATCGCACATT
>CAZEMH010000005.1:0-29014 GCA_964513365.1 uncultured Candidatus Saccharibacteria bacterium | reverse complement strand
AAAAAAGGAGGAATATCCATATCAATTAAACGGGGAACAGCAGTAGGCGCGTCATTTGTATGCAAAGTAGAAAGAACCAAATGCCCAGTCAAAGCAGCATGTGTAGAAATTTCTGCCGTTTCTTTATCACGAATTTCACCAACCATGATAATATCAGGATCTTGACGTAAAATAGATCTTAATCCATTGGCAAAACTAATTCCGGCTTTTTCATTTACCTGCGTCTGATTTACATATTTAAGTTCATATTCAATAGGATCTTCAATTGTTACAATATTAACCTCTGGCCTGTTTAACTTATTCAAAATCGCATAAAGTGTTGTAGTTTTACCAGAACCAGTAGGACCAGTAATCAAAATTATTCCTGTGGTTTTTGTAATATTTTCTTGAATAATCTCTGCAGTATCTTCTAACATTCCTAATTCCTGAAAACTCATAGGTTTAGTAGATCCTGTTAAAAGACGCATCTCAGCTTTTTCCCCATAAAGAGTGGGCATTATGGCAACACGAATATCAAAGATGGAATCAGCATATTTGTATTTAAATCTACCGTCTTGCGGTTTATTATGTTCATCAATTGATAAATTAGACAAAATCTTAATTCGTGCAACTATTGCTGGATGAATTTCTTTAGCCAATCTTATTATTTCTCTCATAACTCCATCAACGCGAAAACGAATTAAAACCTCATCAGCTAATGGTTCAATATGAATGTCTGTTGAATTTATGGAAGCGGCATAAGAAATAATATTATTCGTTAATGAAACAATTGGAAATTCTGTCGCCGCTTTTTTTGCTTCAACTCCTTTTAATTTTAATGAAGAACGAATACTCTCTTGAATAATTGTTTTAAAATCTTGAGAAACTTCCTCTCCGTATTGCGCAAAAGCGGTTTTTAAATCCTCATCAGAAGCTAAATGAGGTTTAATAAAATATCCGCTGTATTTTTCCAAAAAATCCAGATTTTCTAAATTTGCCGGATCTAACATTGCTACATCCAATGAATTATCATGCTTATCAAAAACAACTGCATTTCTTGTTCTGGCTATTTCTTCTGGAAGAATATTAAGAATTTCTGTAGGAATCTGTTTACCTATCAATTTTATTCTTGGAATATTAAGATACTTGGCAACAATATCAGCATAAAAATCACGAGTAATAAACCCGCGAGAAATTAAAAGATCAATTGGATCTTTTTCTATTCTCTTTGCCTCTTTTAAAGTGTTATCAAAATCTTTTTCAGATATAAGGCCTGTGTCAAGAATAAGTTTTTTTAGAATTTTTGGAGGAAGAACCATAAAAATTAAATAATAAACTGATTTACTCCAATATATTTATTTATTATACCACTTAAAAATAAGATGAGTAAAGCGCAAGGAATCCAAAAGTACAAAAGGGATAAACGAGAAGACTCGGAGAGTCGCTTAGGGCTAAAACAAAGAAAAATTAAATGGAAAAGCACGCCTAAGAATAAAACAAGAGCAAGAAAAATTAAACAATTAGGCCAGCCAACAGCTAAAATACCCAAAGCAGCTAAATATTTCTCTTCGTTAAAAAAAAGATTCTTTTCAAATTTTTTGTTTAAAAGATAAATACTAAAAAATACTATAACCGCTGCAATAATAGTAACAATTGATTCAAACCAATAATGTTGCCAAGAATATTTTAAAACATAATTAATTGGGGTATGCGGAGGCAAAAGTCGTTGAGTGATAAGTTGTTGAGACCAAAACCACCAATTAAGAGCCGTGGAAAAGATTGACTGAAATATTATTGCGCTAGAAAAGATATAAACAATCAATTTTAAAAATTTCTCTTTAGGTAATTTCTTTTTAAAAATCCAGTATAGCAAAAGCCCCGCTAAGATTATTAATCCTAAAGCGGGGCGTAGAATTACAAGCAAAAAGCTAACAAACCAATTCATTGTTTATTAAAAATTATTTTCGCTTATAGCTATGGATGTGCATAACAGGTCGCAGTAGTGGTGGTTAAAGCAAGTGTCATACCAGTACCAACTTCATACAAAGTTGTCTGTGTACCACCATCTGTTGCTTCAACATCCCCATCGCCTCCACCATAATAAGTGCTTTCCATATTGGCGACTAATTTAAATGTATAATCAGTAGCGCTTGCCACCCCATAAATATAATACAACGATGGATCACCATCTATCGCACTTTCATTAGGATCCTGAGGCAAAGAACCAATTGGCGAACCGCCAGTCATGCTATCAAAATCAATAGGTATCCAGCCAGAACCATCTGTAGTTAAAGCAGTGGTAGAAGAGGATGTACCAAAACAATTAGAAGTATCAACAGTACTATAAGTTGTGTCTACAACTCCAATACTTGGAGAACTAGTTTCTGTAATATAATAAGCAATAGCTGTCTTTAAAGTATTAAGATCAGAAATCCTTTGGGAATCGCGAGCTTTTTTCAAAAGCTGGGCTGGGTTAATTACTAAAACCACTGTAGTTGATAAAATTGCTAAAATACCTATAACGATAAGCAATTCTAATAAAGTAAATCCTTTTTTTGTATTCATTTTAATTTATTAATTGTTTGAATTTCGACCTTTTTGTTTCTCTAATTATATAGAGAGTATAAAAAATAAAATTTTTATTGTCAAGAAGCTTGCTCCTGCTGCTGAGATTCTCCAGTTGCTTTTGTTTGTTTTTTCACTTTGTTTACTAATTCTTCCACAGAAAGACGGGCTTTTATAAAATAATCTATAACTCCTAATGCCTTGCCTCTTTCTATATCAGAAGGCTGCCCTAAATTAGAAATAATAATAACTGGAAGTTTTTCTAAAAGAGGATCTTGGCGAATTGTTTCCAAAACTTCAAATCCATTCTTTTTAGGTAAAATTAAATCTAAAAGAATTAAATCAGGTTTTACGCTTTGTTCTGTTAAAAAATTTAATGCCTCCTCACCGTCCGCAGCTCTAACAACTTTAAATGATTCCTTTTCTAATTTCATTCTTAAAACACTGCTCAAGAAAGGATCATCCTCTACTAATAAAATTGTTGGCTTGTTATTCATAAAAATTAATTTTATATTATCCCAATTTTTAAAAAAAATATTTTAATAATTATACTTAAAGTATAACAAACCATAAAATAAAAAACAACCTTGTCAAGAAAACAAGGTTATTTTATATATTCAATCCTTTCTGGTTATCCCAAGTGTAATTAGTCTTGTTTTTTGGATGGTAAGACTAACATCCATATCTGTCAAAATTTGTCAATTGACAAATGACAGAACCAACCTAAATATTTTTATCTGCAAAAACAGATAAAAAATTCTATAAAAGAAAAGTTTCACCACCAGCTTCCGCTAGCGGTGCCTTGTTATGACTTAGCCCCTGTCACCGAACCTACCCTAGTTCCTGCTAAGCAGGATTTTTAGGTATTCCCGGCTTCCTTGACTTGACAGGCGGTGAGTACAGAGTTCGAGAACGTATTCACCGCGGTATAGCTGACCCGCGATTACTAGCGATTCCAACTTCATGAGGTCAAGTTGCAGACCTCAATCCGGACTGAGAGATTGTTTGATGCGATTAGCTCCGCCTTACGGTTTGGCAACGCATTGTCAATCCCATTGTAACATGAGTGTAGCCCAGGGCATCAAAGGGCCATGCTGATTTGACGTCATCCCCACCTTCCTCCCCGCACTCAGAACACGAACAGAAATTAAAATTCCTGTACTGAGTGCGAGGCGGTCTCCTATGACACTTGTAACATAGGACAAGGGTTGCGCTCGTTTCCCCACTGAAGGGAACGACTCGCGCCACGAGCTGACGACCATATTATTCCATTATTACTAATGGTATGGACTATACCATCACCCAATTCTTTATCAGCAAAAAATTGGGGACCAGCGTTTATTATCTACTAAAAATAAATAATAAAATCTTTAAGGCCTAATTAAAGATTAAGTCTCTACGGGGCACAAATTCTAAAATTAGAATTTGTGCTTCCCACGGTATTACCCATCCTTTATATAACAACATAAAAAATTAGGGTTTCACCGTTATGAGCTGGTTTTGCATTCTGAATTACTTCAGAATGGGTCGAAATTTCAACCATGCAGCACCTGTTCCGATGTCCTTGCAGAGGTTCCGGCTTTCACCGGAATTTCATCGGAATTTCAAGCCCTGGTAAGGTTCTTCGTTTGTTATCGAATTAAACCTCATGTTCCACCGCTTGTGCGAACTCCCGTCTATTCCTTTGAGTTTTAGCCTTGCGGCCGTACTTCCCAGGCGGGGTGCTTAACGCGTAAGCTTCGTCACTGATAGGGTCGATACTACCAGCAACCAGCACCCATCGTTTAGGGCGTGGACTACAAGGGTATCTAATCCTTTTTGCTACCCACGCTTTCGTCTTTGAGCGTCAGGAAAGACCCAGTTGGCTGCCTTCGCTTTCGGTGTTCCACACGATATCAACGGATTTCACCCCTACACCGTGCGTTCCGCCAACCTCTTTCTCCCTCTTAGTCTTGCCGTATTCATTGTTGCTCTCTGGTTGAGCCAGAGGATTTAACAACAAACTAACAAAACCGCCTAAGGACGCTTTACGCCCAGTAAATCCGGATAACGCTTGAAGCCTATGTATTACCGCTGCTGCTGGCACATAGTTTGCAGCTCCTTATTCCTCCAGTAATGTCATGCCGAATAAACGGCATTCTTCCTGGAGAAAAGTGGTTTACAAGCCGAAACCATTCTTCCCACACGCGGTGTCGCTCGGTCAGGCTTTCGCCCATTGCCGAAGATTCTCGGCTACTGCCTCCCGTAGGAGTAGGGCCCGTGTCTCAGTGCCCTTGTTGGGGACCATGCTCTCACACCCCCTACCCGTCATAGCCTTGGTGAGCAGTTACCTCACCAACAAGCTGATAGGACCTAGGCTTATCATCAAGCAGATTGCTCCTTTACTCCAATATTCATAGAAAATTAGAGACTATTGGGTATTACCTCGTCTTTCGACGAACTATCCCCATCTTGATGGTAAATTACCAAGGTATTACTAACCCGTTTGCCACTATTCCGATAAATCGGAACCGTACGACTTGTATGCCTTATCCACACCGCTAGCGTTCATCCTGGACCAGGATCAAATCCTCATTTAAAATCTTGGAATAACCAGAAAAGATTGAACATATTCCATACTACTAAATTCTAATTTAAGTATGAAATATTTAACTAACTATTAAGTTATCAAAGAACTCCTTAAAACAAGGTACTAAATATTATAAAGGAAAAATTTTCTTTGTCAACCTAAATTAATATTCGTGCCCCCGGCAGGATTCGAACCTGCGACCCTGACCTTAGGAGTGTCATGCTCTAATCCACTGAGCTACGAGGGCAAAATAGAAAACAATAAAAAACATTAGCGGGCCGAACGGGATTTGAACCCGTGACCTGATCCGTGACAGGGATCCGAGCACTCCAGACTGCTCCACCGGCCCATTTTAATATTTATAAGTGCCAGGGGTGGGAATCGAACCCACGACCTTAGCTTTATGAGTGCTATGCTCTAACCGACTGAGCTACCCTGGCAAATGCTGTATCGTAATATTGAGTATTTTTTATCTTCGTGGTTGCGGGGGCTGGAATTGCACCAGCGTCTCGAGGTTCTTAATACTACCACTTGTTACCAAATGGAATGGACTATCCCATCTCCCTTCTTTAATGAAGGGAGCTCCCATTATAGTCTCTGAACCTTATCCTTACAACTTTAAAAGTATAAGAAGCTTGGCTGCTGATTGCCCTTAAAATATAAATTACTTTAAGGGGTTCCCGGCAATTTAGAGAGTTTTCCACAGAACGTTACCATTCTGGGCCACAAAATTTTCATGGGCCTCGTGAGATACTACTTCTCCACCCCGCGATCTGTAATTTTCAAAAGCAATTTATTATAAAAGAAAAATGATTTAAATGCAAGGTTTATTATAAAGTATTTAATAATTCATTCCAGAATTTTTTATATATAAACACTATCTCTTTTGCTCTGTCTTGAGTTAAAGAAAAATTTTTATCTCCAATAATTCTTTCTCTGATATCATGAAGACCAAGCAATACATCTAAATTCTGGTAATTTCTAAATTTTAACTGCTCTAAGTTTTTCACAAAATCATCTTCAGGATATCCCATAAAGCTTAAAGTTTTCTTTACTACTGCTTCTGCTTTAATCACTGCTAATTTCCATGAAGATTGATAAGGTTCTTTTAAAAGTTGACTTATCTTTTTCCATTCTTTACGGCTTTTTCCAGATAAAGAAAAAACAGGAACAATACCCCACCAATTTTGCCATTTTTCTACATATTTAGAAAAAAAACGCAATTTCCAAAAAAGATAAGCTGTTCCAATTAATAGCCCGCAGCATATTACAAAGCAAAAAATCTTAAAGTAAAAAAAATATATAAGAATAGATTCAGTCATTATGAAATAATATTTTCAATTGTTTTTGATATATTTAATAATGAAAAATCAGAAAGATATGGCCCAATAATTTGCATGTTTATAGGCAAATTATCTGCCTGACCGCAAGGCAGATTAATTGCCGGTATCCCAGCAATATTAGCGCTTACTGTAAAAATATCTGAGAGATACATTGATAATGGATCATCAGCTTTTTCTCCAATCTTAAAAGGGAATGTTGGAGATGTAGGAGTAATAAGAAAATCAACTTCTTTAAAAACTTTATCAAATTCTTGAGCAATTAATCTTCTCACCTGCTGGGCTTTTTTATAATAAGCATCATAATATCCACTTGATAAAACATAGGTTCCTAAAACTATCCTTCTGCGCACTTCTGCTCCAAACCCTTGTCCCCTTGTTTTAAAATATATATCATGCAAATTAGAATAATCATTAATCGGGGAATAACGAATACCATCAAAGCGCGCTAAATTAGAACTTACTTCAGCGGGCATAATAATATAGTAACAAGATAAAGCATAAGGAGTGGAAGGCAAGTTAACTTCTTTTACAGTTGCCCCTTGAGATTTAATTTTTTCAATTATTCCTTCTATTGTTTTCTTAATTTTATTATCCAACCCTTCCTGAAAATATTCTTTAGGAAGACCAAAAACTGTATTCTGTATATTTTGCGTTTCATTTAATGGCGACAAAACATCTTGAGAAGTAGAATCCATTGCATCTTTGCCTGCAATACTTTTAAAAACTATTTCTGCGTCTTCCACATTTTCAGTAAATGGCCCGATAATATCTAATGACGAAGCCATGGCAATAAGCCCATAGCGCGAGACTGTACCATAACTTGGTTTAAATCCAACAACTCCGCAGAAACCAGCTGGCTGTCTAATTGATCCTCCTGTATCTGACCCCAAAGCAAAAACTGACATTTTACTTGCCACAGAAGCTGCTGAACCTCCAGAAGAACCTCCTGGCACTCTTTCCAAATCATGCGGATTTTTTGTTGTAAAAAAAGCTGAGTTTTCTGTTGAAGATCCCATTGCAAATTCATCCATATTTGTTTTTCCTAATAAAACCGCTCCTTGTTCTTTTAATTTTTTTATTACTGTTGAATCAAAGGAAGCAGTATAGTTTTCTAAAATCTTTGAACCAGCAGTAGTTTTTACCCCTTTAACCAGCATATTGTCTTTTACTGCATAAGGAATTCCCTCCAAAACATTAATCCCTTTCCCTTTTTTAATCTTCTCATCTGTTTTTTTAGCTTGCTCTAACGCTGAATCTTTAGTTAAAGTTAAAAACGCTTTGATTTGATTGTCTTTTTCATTTATTGTTTGAAAATACCCCTCAATCAATTCAGTGGCAGTAATTTCTTTATTTATTAATTTGTTATGAATTTCCTTAATCATAAATTTAAAAAATTGGTGGAATTTTAAAAGAATCATTTTCTAAATTAGAAGCTGATTGTTTTAATTCTCTGCTCACATCTTGTTTTTCTTCATCAAGCTTATCTTCTCTGCAAATATTTTCCAGCAAAGTACCTCCTGTCATTGGCTCTACATCATTTGTATCTAATGCTTGCAATTGCTTTACATAATCTAAGATTTTTTCAAGGTCCAAAGCAATCTTCTCTTTTTCTTGAGAAGATAATTCCATTCTTGCTAATTCTAATAAATAATCTATTTCTTTAAAATCCATAAAAATTCTTTTTCATCAATAATTTTCACGCCTAATTTTTTAGCTTTTTGATATTTAGATCCTGGATTTTCTCCTGTAATCAAGTAGTCTGTTTTTGAAGAAATGGTTTCATTTACTTTGCCCCCTAAATCTAATATTCTTTCTTTTGCTTGTTCACGAGACATTGATTTTAAAACTCCGGTAATAACAAACGTCAAATTTTTTAATTTTCCATATTTTTCAGAAACAGATACAGATAATAATTTTATGCCTTTTTGATGAAGTTTTTTAAGGAACTTGATATTCTTTTTATCATTAAACCAATCGTACACTGCCTTACTTACTTTAGGCCCAATAGAAGCAATTTGTTCCAATTCTTCTTGTTTTAAATTAGAACCAATTTTAATCAAATTTTGAATTGAAATATTATTTAAACCAAGTTTCTTTTGAAAATATTCAGCTAAAAGCAATGCATTTTCTTCTCCAATATGAAGAATCCCTAAAGCAAATAAAAACCGATTTAATAATATATTCTTATTTGCTTGGATTGTGGAAACAATGTTTTCACTAGATTTTTTTCCGTATCTTTCTAACGGAGCTATATCTCCTTCTTTTAAATCAAACAAGTCAGCAGCGTCTTGAATCAATCCTTCATCCAAAAACCTATTAATTAATTTTGGACCAATGCCTTTTATATCAAATGCTCCTTTACCAATAAAATGGTATAACTTTTCTTGAAAACGAGCAGAACAATTTTTATTGGAACAACGAACTAATATTCCGCCATCATCTTCTTCAACTTCATGTCCGCAAACAGGACATTTTTTTGGCATATGAAAATTCTTTTCATTTCCAGTCCGTAAATCTTTTAAAACTTTCACAACTTGAGGAATAACATCGCCAGCCCTATTCACTATTACAGTATCTCCTATCTTTAATCCTAATCTTTTTATCTCCTCCTTGTTATGAAGAGTAGCTTTAGTAACAGTCACTCCGCTTATCTGAACAGGTTTTAAAATAGCTACTGGAGTCAAAACGCCAGTCCTTCCTACCTGAATAATGATGTTTTCAACTATTGTTGTGGCTTCTTTTGAAGGAAATTTATATGCTATTGCCCCACGAGGAGCTTTGCCAACTACTCCTAACTTCTTAAAATATTCTTTGTTATTTACTATAACAACTACTCCATCAATTTCATAGGGTAATTTATCCCTTTGTTTTTTTATTTGCTCATGAATAAGAAAAACTTCTTTTAATGAATTAGCTTTTTTATTATCATGATGGGTTTTAAAACCAAATGCTTTTAAAATTAAATGTTCTTGTTCGTGTGTTTCCTGTCCTAAATCTGTTACTAATTCATATGTGTAAGAATCTAAACGACGGCTTGATGTAATTTTTGGATTTAACTGCCTTATTGAACCAGCAGCAACATTACGAGGATTAGCATAAAGCCCAAGCCCTTGTTTTATTCGTTCTTCATTAATGCGTTGGAATTCTTTTTTATCTAAAAGCACTTCTCCCCTAACTTCTAAATAGCGAGGAAAGTTTTGTTTCAAGCGATTAGCTATTTTTTTCATCCCCGCTTTAATCAAATTATCAATAATTTTTTCTTTGTTTAATAAACATAAAGGAATTGCTTCAATTGTCTTAAGATTCTGTGTTACATCCTCCCCTATTTTTCCATTGCCTCTGGTTGAGCCAACTTTTAAAATTCCATCTTCATATTCCAAAGAAATTGCCAAACCATCAAATTTATACTCGCAATAAAAATCTATTTTAGAAGACAATGGAAGAAGCTTTTTTATCCTCTCATACCAATCATACATATCTTTTTCACTAAAAGCGTCATTTAATGAAAACATTGGAACCTTATGCTCTGCTTTTTTAAAACTCTTTAAAGGTTTTCCCCCCACTCTTTGAGTTGGAGAATCAGAAGTAATAAATTCTGGATATTGCTGCTCTAAATCAAACAGTTCTTTTTTTAATGAATCCAATGCTTCATCTGATATTATGGATTGATTTAAAACATGGTAAGCATAACGGCATTTATTAATCTCTTCTCTTAATTTGTAAATCCTTTTTTTTACCTGTTCCTTAGTCATAATACACAATGCTAATATATGAATTGATTCAAACTATACCAATAAACTACATAAAATATAATAAATAGCATTATTAATATGTATTAATATATTGGCGCTCTATTCTGTTAATAAAAAATTAACTTCTAGTCCACGGCTAACTCTTTTTGAAGTCCCGGTTGTTTTTATATTGCCAGTAGTAGAAAAATTATTCCGATATGTATAATCGGCGGAAGTGCCAGTAAGATTATTCATTACTGGAGCAGGAGCGTCTGGGTCATTTAAGGCATTATAAATCTGCCACTCCATAGCTGCATCAGCAGCATAAAACGCTTTAATAGATTCTGATGTTTCTATAGACTGACGAAAATCTTTGATAAAAATTGACATTAAAAACAAAGCTGAAGCCATTACAGCCCCTAAAACTAAAATACTCATTAAAAATATCTGGCCTGATGGTCTGTATTGTATATTGTGTATTGTGTATTGTATTTTTGAGTTTTTCATAATTAGATTCTAATCACCTAAAATTTCTACGCCCAAATACCTCGGAGTTACAACAGTTTGTAAATTAAATAAATATTCTTGTTTCTTAACCTGTGTAGAAACTTCCATAACAATAATTATTAATGCTTGTGAATCAGGATCACCGCCTTTAACATAAAATTGAAGATGATTAACTTTTAATTCCGGATCTAAAATAGATACAAAAGGACCGTCTTCAGATTGTTTTTCTAAAGTACCGTACGTTTCATCAAGACGATAGCAAATTTTTTGCCAACGTCCTTCCAAAAAGTATTCAAAGCAAATTTTTCTTCCATTGCCAGTACATTCAAAATTTTTTCCAAGCCTAAAAGAACGGGCCATACTTTCCAAACTATTTCTGATGCTGTTTTCACTATTCAAAAGAGCATAAGCAACTCTTTCTGAATGTATGACTGAAATATATACCTGAGAAAGAGCTATCATAGCCATTGCAAAAAGACCCACTGAAACTAAAACTTCAATGAGAGTAAAAGCTTTTCGTCTCTTTTTAAGATTCATTAAAATTTGTCGGAATTTATTAAAATTCATTGTATATATATTTACAATTTCAGCCAATTAAATAGATGATCTTCGACAATTAAATCAAAGTCTATATTTTTGGTCTTCCATTTGATTATAGACTCAACACGAATTTCATCATCATTTATACTTGTAATTCTGATTTCCCTGTTAAAAGTTGTGGGTTCTCCAATTGTATAGTTATAAATCTTGGAATCACTATCATAAAGAAAGTTAGGTGCTTCTCCTGGGTCAACAGAATCTAAAGTTATAGGCTGCTGATTTCCTGCTTTTGATTCAATAATATAGCTCCCATCTGCCAAACCATCTTTCCATTCTATAGATTCTCCATTCATTATTTTCAAAAAATTACTGTCTCTAACCTGCCGCACTAATTCTACGCCTTCTTGCGCTAGAAAACTTGCAGTTAATCTGTCCTGAATAACTGCAGTGTTGTAAAGAGCTTTGGTAATAAGAATAAAACCAGAAAGAATTCCAATAGTTAAAATTGAAATAGCAATTAAAACCTCAATAAGAGTAAAAGCTTTCTGTTTCTTTTTAAAATTTATCGAGGCTTGCTGAAATTTATTCAAACCTATTATATTATTCATTTAATTAACTTGATTTTAGTTCTTTATAAATTTGCCCTTCTTCAGAAACGTGTATTTCATAATATGTTTCAGGTTGATTTTTTAATCGAATCTTAATATTTGCATTAGTCCCATCACCTAAATCAGGATAAAATTTTATTCTTGGTTCTGGAGGAAGAAATGTAATAGAAAAAATATTGCTTTTAAAAATCTCTACTCCATTTAAAAGAGAAATTGTTTCTACTTCTTCTCCATCATCGTATTTCTCATTACCTTTTGATTCTCCTGTTAAACATAAATCTGCAAATAAAAAGAATTGTTCTTGTGGAAGATTATCTTGGTCTATATAAATTCCCCAACCGCAAACTTTTTCACTTCCAAAATCTTGTTGCAACATTAACATTGCTTGATTTTGAGCTCTTCTTAATTCAAATAGCATGCGATTGCCTTCACGAAGAAGATAAGAAACTGTTTCACTTTTTCTTGAATAACCTAAAACCATAGCGCTTAAAGCAGTAATGATACCCAAGGTCACCAACATTTCAATAAGAGTAAATCCTGAAGAAAATTTTAAATTTTTAATTTTTAATTTCACAATTTTTTAAAATAATAAGAATAAATACTTCTCTATTATTATATCACCAAAAAACATAACTGTCAGGGCCCCAAAAGATAAAAATGGCGCAAATGGAAGATAGCTCTTCATAGTTTTCTTTTTAAAAAACAAAAGAACCAAAGCAACGCTTCCTCCTGACAAGAAAGCAATGATTAATGCTACCAATACTTCTGGCCATCCTAAAATAATGCCTAAAAACAAAGCTAAAATAGCATCACCCCATCCCATAGCTTTTTCTTTTGTTATCCATGCCAGAAAAGAAATAATTCCGCATATAAAAATGGTTCCAAGGAATATAGAAATAAAATATGAGTAGTAACCGAAAATAAAACTTTTTTCACCAAGAAAGTGAGTAAGGTATGGAATAAAATAAAAAAAATCTTTTTGAATTAAAAATCCCAAAATTATTCTCCAAAAAAAGCTAAAAATTATTGCGGGAATTAATACTTCATTCAAAATCAAATATTTTTTAAAATCATAAACAGAAATAACAATTAAAACAGCAACCCAGTACAACCAAATAAAAAAAATAAGAAAAATAAAAAAACTCTCAAGCGTAATATTTTGTAGTAAAGAAAAGCTGATAAATGGAAAACGAAAAAAACGTAAAAAAAGAAAAACAAAAGACAAACCTGTTATTGTTTCTACCAAAGGATATTGCCAGGAAAGCTTGTGTTTGCAAGAAGAACATTTACCTTTTAATAGAAAAAAACTTATAACAGGAATTAATTCCCACCAAATTAATCTTTTATGACAATGAGGGCAAAAAGAATGCCCCTTTAGAGGGGATTCTTTTGTATCAGCTCTATCAATAACAACATTGAGAAAGCTACCGATTATGGTTCCAAAAATAAAGACCAGAATAGTGGATGAAAACATTATTAATATTCTTCAATTATGGGCGAATACAATAAGCTGGATCATCACATGAAATACCATAAACAATTCCATCAACATCACTATTCAGGGCTGGATCTTCTGTTTCTAAATCTGCACCTAATGCATAATCCTGTCCGTCAGTTGATACACCGTAATAATAACTTTTTGCAGTTGGGCTTGTGTTAAGAGGATCTTGAGGAATTCTAGAAACACCAACTCCTCCAGTAGTTAATGCATTAGTTAAAGTAGCCCAATCACTAGCGTCTGGATAATAAGAATATCTAGCATAATAGAGCTCTAAAGCATTCATAACATTATGCAAGTCTGCTATCCTTCTTGAATCTCTGGTTTTTGCTCTTGCTCCCCCCATACCCACTAAAATCAAAGAAGCTAAAAGAGCAATGATGGTTATTACTATTAACATTTCGATAAGAGTAAAACCTTTATTAATTTTTTTCATTTTTTTAATTTATTATTAATTAATTGCTTATACGCTTTGCGCTAACTGGTATATTGGAAGCAAAACTGCCGACACCAAAAATGCCACCAAGATACCGATTATTACTACCAAAATTGGTTGTAATAAATCAATCATTGTGCCAAAAGCTCTGTCTACCTCCTTTTGGAAATATCCAGAAACTTTTTTTAAGATTGAGTCCAAACGACCAGTACCTTCTCCTACAGCCACCATTTGGCTAACTAAAGGCGGTAAATATTCATAATCTTTTTTTAAAATACTACTTATGCTTTCACCTTTTTTTACGCCATCAGCTACTTTGTAGCCAATTTTCTGATAAATATAATTGCCAGTAGCTTCTCCAGCAACTTCAAAGGCTGTAACCACAGGAATACCTCCATGAATTAAAGTACCAGCTGTTTCACAAAAACGGGAAATATATATTTTTTTATAAACTTCACCTAGTATAGGAATCTTAAAAACATATATACCTCCAATTTTTCTTCCTTCAGCAGAACGAAAATAATTAATAAAAAGCCAAATCATTCCTAAAAGAAAAACCGCAGCTAAAATTCCCCAATTTCTAAAAAATCCACCAATGAAAATTAAAATTTTTGTTCCTATTGGAGGTGTTGTTCCAAACTCTTCAAAAATAGAAACCATTTGAGGAGCTAAAGCAACAGTAATTACAACTGATATTAAAATAAAAGTGCCAAATAAAAATGCTGGATAAGTTGCAGCTGATTTTGCTTTATTTATTAAATCATTCTCATGTTCGGCATAATCAGCTAAATAAGACAAAACTTCTTCCAATCGGCCGGATATTTCTCCAGACTTAATCATTTCAGTATAGAATTCTCCAAATATATCAGCTCTCCTTGCTATTGATTTTGAAAGAGGCAAACCAGAGTCTAAATCTGACACTAATTCAAAAACCAAATCTTTAATAGCAGGAGTAGCTGCTTGGAGATAAAGAGTTCTTAGGGCTTCTCCTAAAGGAACTTGTGATTCTAATAAAGTGGCAAACTGGCGCATAAAAATAGCCAGTTCTTTTCTTGAAATACGCGCCTTTCTGCCAAAAATTTCATCAAAAAATGTTATTTTTCTTTCAGGTGAAATTTCTAAAACAATCAAATCATAGCCCTGAAGAATACTGACAGCAGTATCCATAGAACGGGCTTCAACTTTGCCTGCGCGAATATTTCCTTGTTTATCTTTAGCGCGATAAATAAATTTCATATTATCCCAATAATTGTCTTAATTCTGAAGGATTTAATGAATAAGTTTCTGCTGATTCCAAAGAAATTTCTCGTTTGCGAACTAATTCAACTAATGAACGATTTAAAGACATCATTCCATCTTGGACACTTGTATCAATGACCAAATCAATTTGATATGTTTTCTTTTCGCGAATAAGATTTTTTATAGCAGAATTAACAAACATAATTTCACATGCTGGAATTCTGCCACCAGCAATTCTTGGAATAAGCCTTTCTGAAACAATTCCAATTAATGTAGTGGCTAACTGCGAACGAATTTGCCCTTGTTGCGCCCCAGGAAAACTATCAACGATTCTATCAATTGTTTGGCTAACTGAATTAGTATGAAGGGTAGAAAAAACTAAGTGCCCGGTTTCTGCTGCTGTTAAAGCAATTGATATAGATTCAGGATCCCTCATTTCTCCAATCATAATAACATCAGGGTCCTGACGAAGTATTGAACGCAATCCACGATGAAAACTTACTGTATCAGTTCCAACCTCTCTTTGATCAATTAATGCTCTGTCTTGAATAAAGGTATACTCAATTGGATCTTCAATAGTAATAATATGCTCCATCCTGCCATGATTGATTTCATCAATTAAAGCAGCCAATGTAGTTGTTTTTCCATGTCCAGCAGGCCCTACTGTCAAGAAAAACCCTTGTTGGGATTTGGTAAATTCATGAAGAATAGAAGGCAGGTTTAATTCTTCAATTGTTCTAATTTGAACAGGAATTAACCTTAAAGCAGCAGAAAGATATCCTCTTTGGAAATAAACATTAATTCTAAAGCGAATTTTGTCCTCATAAGAAAAGGCAAAATCTATTTCTCTTTCAGTAATTAATTTTTCTTGTTGATCTGTTGTTAATAAAGCCCCTATTAAACCAGCAGTCATTTCCGGAGTCAAAATCTGTTCATTTGAAATTGGCACTAAGTTTCCATCAATTCTTACTGTTGGATGTTTTCCAACACTTAAATGCAAATCAGATGCTCCTTGCTGAGCAGCTAAAATCATTAACTCTGCTAATTTATTTTGATAATCAATGGGCATACTTTTTAAAAATTAATTACATATATATTATACAATTATACCAAAAAAACATCAAGAAAGTATAGTGCCAAACCAAAAGCAGCAACCACGCCTGAGATAAGCCAGAACCGCATTGTGACTTTTGTTTCCGGCCAGCCTTTAGCTTCAAAATGATGATGAAGAGGAGAAGAAAGGAAAAGTTTCTTGTGCATTATCTTTTTGTAAATCTTTTGGACTATTACAGATAACGATTCTATAACTAAAATAAAAGCAAAAAATGGAAGAAATAAAGCTGTATCAGTTATCATTGCCACAACTCCCATTGTAATCCCCAAAGCCATAGCTCCAGTATCTCCCATAAAAAAACGAGCTGGATAAACATTAAACCAAAGAAAAGCTACAATAGTTCCAATAAGTACACTGAGGAAAGCAGCTAAGTTATACATGCCTTGAGAAAAGGCTACAATTAATAAGCAAACAAATCCAATTAAAGATAATCCTCCTGCCAAACCATCTAATCCATCTGCTTCATTCATAGAAAATGTAGTAGCAACTAAAACAAAAACAAAAAAAAGAATATACCAAATTCCTAATCCTATCTCGCCATAAAAAGGAATATATATTGTATCTCTTCCTAATTTAGCCCAAAACCACCATGCTCCAATTAATGCAATTAATGTATAAATAACAATCTTTTGTTTTACTTTTAATCCTCCTCCTTTTACTCCAATATGAAAAACTCCCAACAAATCATCTATCAAGCCAATAACAGCAGCTCCAGCCATTGCTCCTAATGGCAACCACGTCTCAGAACGAGAAAGAAAATTTAAAGCTCCAAAAAACCCATTGGTTATCTTAGAGCAACAAAAAAACAAAAATGTAACAACTATCGTACATCCCCACATAAGAATACCTCCCATAGTAGGAGTGCCTTCTTTTTTCTTATGCAAAGACATAAATACCGGAGCATTTTTATCTTCACGGATTTGTTTTCTTAAGCTGTATTTATAAAGAAAATGAGTAAGAATAGGAGTTAAAAAGATAGCCAAAATAGAGGAAAATACGCCTAAAAATAAAATGCGGATAATTTGAAAAGCTGGAGAAGCAAAAATCATAAAATTATTATTTGTTCATTGTTAATTGCTCTTTAACCCAATTATAGAGTTTTATTGTATCTCCAAAACGATCAGAAGAATTCAAAACTATAATCGTTACAACTATTTTATCATCTTTATCGGGAAAAGGAAATTCATAAATTGTTAAAAGGCAATCTTTTGCTTCAGGAGTAGAACCTGTTTTCCCTCCCCATAAATTAGAAATCTCACCAGCTAGAATATTTGTATTTTTCAAATTATGAACTATTTCTTTATCTATTGAATAAACAATATCTTCTTTCTTTCTTGTTATCTCTCCTATATATGAATAATTTTTATATATTTTCTGGCTTAATTTGAATAAATCTTCAATACTCGTAAAATTCCCTTTTCTATCCAGCCCGCTCGCATCAAAAAATGCGCTGTTGAATAATTTAAATTCACGCGCTTTTTGATTCATTAAACCGACAAAACTTCCATCTTTTTTTTCTAATGCCTCTTCAAAAGCAACAGCTGCATCATTAGAGGAAGAAATCAAAAGAATTTTTAATAAATCAATTGCTTTAATCTTTTCATTAACGACTAACCCTCCTTCCTCCCCTTCAATACTAACTGCATATGGGCTAATGGTAATTTCTTCATCCAAAGAAAAATTTTCTAAAACAATTACTGCTGTCATTAATTTACTCAGAGAAGCAGGAAAAAGATGAAGATCACCATTTTTTTTAGCTAATAATTTACCTGAATTAATTTCTCCTACGAGATAAGAAACAGCGCTTATATCAATAGGGGGGTTGTTAATTTTAATATCAGTATTTTTCTCTTTTTGCTGACTAATAAAGTAGCCATAAAATATCAAAGCCACACAAAAAGCAAAAGCTACCCAAAAAGAATATCTATTTATTTTTTTTACTGAATTCATCATATTGCGGTAATTCTTTTGGACTATTAATTCCTAAATGCTGAAGAAACTTAAATGAAATATTGTAAAGATATGCTTTGTATTTTTCAGTATGCGCAGAACGTTCAATCAATCCCCTTAAAAGAAGTTGATGGAGTATGTAACTGGAATCCACTCCTCTAATTTCATTTATTCCTGTGCGCGTTATTGGTCCTCTATACGCTATAATCGCCAAAGTCTCCTGGCTAGCCGGGCTTAGATCTCCTTCAATAACTTCTTTTTTTAATTTCTGAATAAAAGAAGTCGATTCTGGAGCTGTAACCATCAACCATTCTTCATTGTTATTAATCAACCTTATTCCTCTGTTCTGATTTTCAAATTCTTCTTTCAACTCCTGAAGAATCTTTCTTATTTTTTCTTCTTTTTCATTAATAATTTGACCTAACCTTTTTACAGAAAGAGGTTCTCCAGCAGCAAAAAGCAAGCTTTCTATTGTTAATTTGATATCCATATTGATCCAAAGTTTTTTTCTTGTTTTATTTTTACTACATCTTCTTTAACTAAATAAAGGATCGCTAAAAATGTAAGGACTAATTCAATTCTCTTATTCTTATCAGGCACTAATTCTTCAAGTCTGTAATCCTTTCCCTGAGTCAATTTTTGAACTAATTCTTTAATTCTTTGTTTAAGAGTCACGACTTTAATTATTTTCTTCTCTTCAAGAGGAATCTCCTCTTCAAAAGATTCTAAAACTTTTTTAAAAGATTTTGTTAAACAAGAAAGTGAAAAATTCTTAGGCGGAGAAAATTTAATTTTTGTATCTTTCCAAGGCAAACGAGTAAAAAGATAAAAACCTTTATTCCATATTTCATAGATCTTTATCCCTTGTTCTTTATATATTTTATATAGCTGAAGGCGATTTTCTAAATCTAATATTTCTTCCTCTTCTTCAGTCTTTAATTCTAATGTTGGTAAAAGTGACTTTGATTTTATTAAAAAAAGAGTAGAGGCAATAACTAAAAAATCAGCTAATTCTTCAGGATGAACTAATGCTTGATCGCCAATATATGTGACATAATCCTGAGTAACCTGGGCTAAAGAAATCTCAGTAATTTCCAAATTTTTCTTTTCTACCAATTGTAAAAGAAGATCTAACGGTCCAGAAAATTTTTCTGTTGTGATTTCATACATATTATCCTATTTTTATCTCTGCTGAAAGTATTTTCTTAACATTATTTACCAAAAAAACCTTAAATCTCTTTTCAAGGTCCCTATAAAAATGATAACTTTCTTTTTTGTATTCTACTAAAGGATCTTTTCCTCCATAAGCCCGAAGAGATGTAGAATCCCGCAAGAATTCCATTTTCTCAATATGTTCCAGCCATAAGGTATCTAATAATCTCAAAGCAACAGCTTTTAATATTTCCATCAATTTTTCTTCTTCTATAACAGATATCTTTTCTTGAAAATCTTTTTCTGGAAATTCTTCATTTATTTCCAAGAAAAGATTTGTAATATAATCTTTTAATTGATTATCTTCTGCTTTTTGCAATATATCATCCCTTATTTTATAAAATGCTGTTCGTTGTTTATTAATAACATCATCATACTCTAAAACATGTTTTCTAATATCAAAATATAATCCTTCTATCTTTGATTGGGACATTTCTATTGCTTTGGTAACCATTTTATGTTCAATCGGCTCATCTTCTGGCCAACCTAATTTCTGCATCATATTAGATAAATATTTGGGAGCAAACACGCGCATTAAATCGTCTTCTAGGGAAATAAAGAATTGAGAAAAACCTGGATCTCCCTGCCTCCCAGATCTTCCCCTTAACTGATCATCAATCCGCCTAGCTTCATGTCTTTCAGTCCCTAAGACATAAAGACCTCCTAATTTCAAAACTTTTTTTCTTTCTTCTCCATTAAAAGGATTACCGCCTAAAACAATATCAACGCCTCTGCCAGCCATATTAGTAGCCACTGTAACAGCATTTAATTTACCTGCTTGAGCAATTATTTCTCCTTCTTTTTCATTATTCTTAGCATTTAAAACATTATGAGAAATACCCTCTCTTTTTAAATACGCACTTAATAATTCATTTTTCTCAACAGAAGGAGTTCCTATTAATATTGGCTGCCCTTTTTCATTTCTTTGTTTTACTTCTCTTGCAATAGCTTTTAATTTACCTTCTTCTGTTCCATAAATTCTATCAGGCAAATCTTTTCTTATCATCGGCTTATTGGTTGGAATAACTATAACTTCTGCATTATAAACTTTTTTAAACTCTTCTGCCGAAGTAATAGCAGTCCCAGTCATTCCTGATAATTTTTTATACATGCGGAAATAATTTTGCAAAGTAATGGTTGCAACTGTTCTGCTTTCTTTTTGTATTTGAACTCTTTCTTTTGCTTCTAATGCCTGATGAAGTCCTCCAGAATACCTTCGCCCAGGCAAGAGCCTTCCAGTAAATTCATCAACAATAATTACTTTTCCATCTTTTACTAAATAATCACGGTCCTTTAGATAAAGATAATTAGCTTTTAATGCTGTTTCTAAATGATGAACATATAATAATCCTTTCTCATCAAAAATATTAAAACCAAAAATTTTTTCTATCTTATTAAGGCCTTCTTCGGTCAAGTTTACTGATTTGTCTTTTTCATCTATTAGAAAATCCCAATCTTTTTTAAGCTTTGGGACTATTTGAGTAAATTCCTGGTATAGTTTTGCCGCTTGCTGGTCTGGAATAGATATGATAAGCGGTGTTCTGGCTTCATCAATTAAAACACTGTCTACTTCATCAATTATGACATAATTATGTTCTCTTTGAACTTTTTCTTTTAAAGAAGAAACTAAATGATCGCGTAAATAATCAAATCCAAATTCTGTATTAGTTCCATAAGTAATATCTGCAAAATAAGCTTCTTTTCTGTCCACAGGACGTAAAAATTCTTCAAATACCTTAAATGCCCCTAATTTATCTCTTTTTTGATCTAATTCCTCTCTTTCTTTTTTTGTATCTAATTTATACTCAGGATCATAAATATATGCCCCATCATGCCCCAAACATCCAATAGTCAATCCTAGATAATTGTAAATCTGCCCCATCCAAACAGCATCTCTTTTTGATAGATAATCATTAACAGTCACAACATGTACTCCTTTGCCTTCTATTGCATTCAATGCTACAGGTAAAGTGGCAGCTAAAGTTTTACCTTCTCCTGTTTTCATTTCAATTATCTTTCCTTCGTGTAATCCAATGCCGCCTAATAACTGAACATTAAAATGCCTCTGCTTTAGAGTGCGCAAGCTTGCCTCACGTATTAAAGAAAAAACCTCTGGAAGAATTTTATCTAAAGAAACCCCTTGATTAACTTCTTTTTTAAATTCATTTATTCTTTTAGGAAATTCTTCTTGAGGTAATTTATGAACCTCTTTTTCCTTTTTGTTAATCTCAGCAATAAGCTTTGCTTTTTGTTTTTGATAACGGACACTGGGATGAGGAAAAAAAATATCTAATAAAAACACAGTCTGAAATTTTGATTAAATTATAAACGAAGTTTGTTTTTCAAAGCTCGCGCCAATCTTCTAAAACGACCTTTCCTTAATTCTTTATTCTTGATCATCAAATTTTTTAATTTATCTTTTAATCTGTTCGTGGTTTCTTCAATACTGCTTCCATGCACTTTGCATATAATATCTTTTCCTGGAATAGTAAAATTAGCATCAGCAAAAAAAATTTCTCCAGTTTCTTGCTTTGAAATGATTTTGCCTATTGTTATTGTTAATAAAGATTCTTCACCGTAACGCTGTCCAATTTTTTCCAAATCTTTTAATTTTTTTTCTATTTCTTCAATTTGCTGATTTAATAATTCAATATCTGATGGAATAATTTTTATATTCATAAATATATATATTATCTACTTAAATCTTACCTAAAAAGAAGCTATAAAGCAAACCCCGCCCTTTCTGAAAAGGGCGGGGAAACCATGAATTTGCTAAGAACTATCTTCTCTTTTTAGCTCTTTTTACTCTTCTCTTAACCTTTTTAGTAGCTTTTCTCTTTCTTTTGGCAGGTTTTTTGACTTTTTTAACTCTCTTTTTAGCAACTTTCTTAACTCTTCTCACAACTTTTTTAACTTTTCTTTTGACAACTCTTTTTTTAGCAACTCTTTTTTTAGTAACTCTTTTTTTAGCAACTTTTCTCTTAGCAACTTTTTTAACTTTTCTTTTGGCCATGTTTTTTATTTTTTTAAATCAAGCAGCCGACCGGCTTTAAAAGTGATAACAGCCTATCCATAATGGACACTGCTTGCACTTGTAATTAATTTTAAATTTTTAAAATTAATTTTGAATTAAATAATTAAATTTATTTAAAATTACAAATTCAAATTTAATTTCTTAATATAATTTTAACTCTTATAAAAGTTATGTCAATAGCAAATGATAATTTCTTCTTTTAATTTAATTTTAAATTTTTTATAAACTTTTTTTTTGCAAAGATTAATTAAATACAATACATCTTTTGCCTTTGCGTTTTTAATATTAATAATTACATTAGCATGAAAATTAGAAATCATTGCTCCTCCATATTTTTTTCCTTTTAGATTACATTTTTCAATAAACCAGCCCGCAGAAATTTTTCCTTTCTTAATAGCCGCTCCTTTCCTGTATTTATGCAGCACTTCTTTGGCAAAAATGTTTTTGAAGATACTCCCTGCTGAAGGGTATTTGAATATACCTGTTTCATATTTATACTTCCAATAATTTCTGGATTTTTCCATTATCTTTACTTTATTTCCTTTCTTAATAGAAAGTTCAACTTCCCAAATGATTTCTTTCTTTTTTTTAAAAACACTTCCTCTGTATTCAAACTTACAATCTCTTTGAGAGTATATTTTCTCTTTGCATGTTTCCATATCTATCGTTTTAACTTTTTTTACAAAGTTTCCAAAATGATAATCAAAACTACCTGCATTACAAAAAACTGCTCCGCCAATTGTTGCTGGAATTCCATTAGTCCATTCCAAATCTTCAAATCCTTTCTGCAACAATTCTATTAACATCATTCCCGATCCAACAACGATTGTTTTTTTATTTATTTTTTTTATCTTATTGTTTTCTATCTTAATTACTATTCCATTATATTTTTTATCAGGAAATAAAATATTAGAACCGTTTCCTAAAATAAAAACAGGCAAAGAATTTTCTTTTGCCCAACGTAAAGTTTTTATTAATTTATCTTTTGAGGATATTTTTGTAAAATATTTCGTTTTTCCACCGATACGAAAAGTATTGTAATTCTTTAACAAAACGTCTTTTTTTATCCAACTGAGAGTTTTCATAATAAATGGGGCCTGGAAGGGTATACTCCTATACTATTTGTTTTTAGTGAGTGCTCAGCCTCCAGGACCCCAATAAAGTTTAAACGTATTAAATCAACAAGTCAAGCAGAATAAAAAAATTCCCACTCTGTAAACAGAATGGGAATTCAACAAATAGTTGGGTCATCTTGATAAAAGAAAAAAATCTTTTAGCGAGACGACGAACACTCACTTGATCCATATTATACTCTATTTTACCTTAAAAATCAAGTCCTAATGCGTAGGAATCTCAAAAGGTATGCGCCATGCTTTTAAGGCAATAATAACATCAAAAAATATATTTCTATTCTTAAGATAATAAAAGTCATACTTTAGCTTTTCCTGCGCATCTTCTACTGAAGCGCTATGCGGATAATTAATCTGTGCCCAACCAATTACCCCTGGCTTAATTAACAAACGAAACTGATAAAATGGAATTTTTTTCTTAAATAAACCGACTAATTTCTTTTCTTCTGGCCTTGGTCCAACAAAAGAAACATCGCCCTTAATAATATTCAAAACTTGAGGAATTTCATCTAAATGCAAGAATCTAAGAATTTTTCCAATTCTGGTTACGCGAGGATCATTTTTTAATGTCCATGAGGGACCAATCTTATCTGCTTTATCAAACATTGTTCTGAATTTATAGATATAAAATTTTTTATCTTTTGCCCCAATGCGCACTGATTTATGTAAAACAGGACCATTAGAATCCAGCACAATCAACAAAGCAATAATAGGCCAAAGCGGCAAAGAGAGAATAAATAATATAAGGCCTCCAAAAACATCAGAAATTCTTTTTAATGTTTCATATAGCTCCCAATTCTTACTATAATAATTTTCCAAAAACCATGATGATGAAAGAAGGTTAACTGGAATTTTCTGCAAAACAGATTCATAAAAATCAATAATATCAACTACTTTTAATTTAAGCCTGACATCGGGAACATAGGAAAGTAAAGAATCAAATAAATTAGAATCTATTACAAATAAATCAATATCATTCTCTTCTAATTCTTTCGTTGTTTGATTTATTTCTTCAGGAGATAAAGTTTTAATTACATCATATCCAATCTGAGGATGTTTTTTCAAAAACATATTTATTTCACTAGCTTCTTTTGTTTCAGAAATAATCAAAACATTAATCCTAGGAATTTTTATAATGCGATTAAAAACAATTCTCCAAATTAGAAAAAGAATAAAAGAAAAAACAAGAGTCAAAAACAAAACCTTTTTTGGAGCAAAAGAAGGAACAAATAAATAAAAATAGATAACAGAGATAATAGCAGCCAAGCTAAACAATTTAAAAACCATTTCAAAGAACTTCTTCTTGTTTGCCGCGTATCTTAATTCATAAAGATGACTTATAGAGAATAAAATCAGCCAAACCAAGAAAATAATAGAAAAAGGCAAAAAACATTGAGAAAAGACTGCTTTATTAAAAGGCAAACCATGCCTTATCAATATTGCTAAATATAAGGATAAATAGAAAATTAATAAATCCCCTATTATTAAGAATGTAGATTTTATTTTATTTTGCAACATTTTCTAAATTATTCATTATCCTTTCAAAGGCTTAAAACTAAACTCATATTCTTTTGGAAAACCTTGTTTAAGAAATCCCATTAAACGAATAGTTTTTGCCGGAATTTTATTCCCATAATACAAAGAAACTTTATCTTCTATAATAACACAATTTAAAATATTAGGAACAGAAAATATTAAAGAACCATTGTTTCCAATAAGAATAATTTCTTTTTGTTCTGCCTTATTTTCTTTAACCCAAATTTTGATTTCAGGAAAAAGATGAAAATTCCATTCTAATTTATGGTCCCCTCTACCTTTAAATTTATCTTTTATATGTAAAACCCTTTCTTTTTTATTAAAAGAAAATGTACGATTATGAATAACAGAACATCTTAATCTTTCATAACAATTATGCTCTGCCTCTAATATAATTTCTTCTTCTGTCGTTTTCCATTGATTGACTGTTAATTCTCCTGTTTGTTCTATATAGAATGGATCTTTGGATATAGAATTCTGCTCCTGATTATCTATCACAACTGTATTATGAGCTCTCGTTTTACGAAACTTATTCCTTTTCTTAAAATCAGAAGTATAAACATAAGTACCTGGGTCAACTATAAAATCATTTCCAAGCATTGATAATTCAAAACTTAGAATATCATTATGTATATGACTTCCCCCTTTACCATAACAACATTTATTCCTTCCTGTAATTAAATAAAAATCTTTATCTCTCATAATGTAAAACCCTGATTGAGAAAAAGATTTACTAGATTTTTCTGTATTTTCCAAAGTTTTTCCAAAAACATGATTGTAAAGCTTAAACAAAGCAAAATGATTTCTTTTTTTTCGATTATAGAAATCCTCCCAAACAATATGCAACCTCCCATCATCTGCATCCCCTATTTGTGGAGCTAAACCATTAAGTTTTGTATAATGATCAGAGAATTCAATCATTTTTTCTAATTTCTCCCAAAATTCTAAAGATAAATTAATATTATTCCCTTTACATAATCTTCCTGCCCATAAAAAGAGTTCTGCTACATAACGATGATAAGCAATTGAAAGTTCGTAATCCACTCCATCGTTATAAACCTGAAACTTCATTTCTTCTTCTAAAGCCTTTAATCCTTTCTTTAGCCATTTTTTTGATTCTTTAAATTCTGGAAACATTATTCCCAGATAAATCAAACCAACAATATCAGACAAATAATGGTTTGATCTAATTGGAGCATATTCCAAATTCTTAAAAATAAACTTTCCATGCTCAACTAAAGAACCCAAAAACTTCTCTAAAAATTCCTTTTCTAATTTCTTGCCTCTATTTTGTTTACCTTTTTCAGCTATTATTTCCCAACTAAAAATCCAATTGCAAGCTCTTATTGCAACTTCCATAGCATTAATCCAATTAGGGCCAAAACATACAGGATTTTTTTCTATCCAATCTGAAATCAATTCTTGCCATTTTTTAAGATATTTTTCTTCCCCTGTCTTATAAAAAGCTAAAGCCAAAGGAATGGTGTATTGAAAACGGGATAATTCCCATACCATTTTTATATCCCATCCTTTGTTATAAGATTGAACAAGTTTTTCTCTTAAATCCAAATAAAATAAATTAGGCCAGATATGGCCTGACTTAATATCCTGGTTCCATTTAATACTTTTTAAAACTTTAGGGTTTATACCTAAAAAAGTGAATTCATTATTACAAATTCTATCAGCATTTTCTATAATAAAATCCTGATTAGTCAATTCCTCTAAAAATTTCGCATTGAAAAACCTTGGTTCTTTCCTTTTAATAAAATGCTTTTTTAAATTCTTATATGTTCTCTTAGATACTTCTTTTTTTAAATCAATTTTTCTCTTTGATGTAAATTTTAAAAACTGGCCTTCTATATGCCCCATAAAATACGAAAAGGCCGCTTTTGGATGAATAAAGGCTTTTTTAATTCTTCCTAAATTAATTGTTATCATAATTTTGTTTTAACTCGATAATTTTAAAAGCCAAGTTATCAAAAAATCGAGTTTATCTCAAAATTCAGTGTTTTAACCTATAAATATTAAATAAATTTTAATAAAACAAAAATTGTTATTGCGGTATAAAGGCCAGCGATAATATCATCAATTACTATACCCCATCCTCCATAAAGGTTTTCACTCACATTAGCAGGATATATTTTTATGGCATCAAATAAACCATAAATAAACAAAATTGAAATAAACATAATTGGAGATAGATTTGTAAACCAAATTGTAGCCATTAATACACCAACAACTTCATCAATAATGATCTTTTTACAATCTTTCTTTTGAAAAAGTTCTTCTGCTTTCGTGCTTAAAGGAACAGCTAAAACAATAAGAATTAAAGTAATTAAGATTTTATTGAAAAGAGGCAATGGATGAATTAAATACGCAATTACAGTCGCAAAAGCCACTCCTACTGCTCCGGGGAAAATAGGGCTATAACCTAAACCAAAACAAGTTGCAAAAAATTTTACAAAAAAGTTCCTAATATTTTTAAAATCCATTATTTATGCTCTTTTTTCTTTTTATAAAAGAAATGAAATAAACCAAATAGAAAACTAAAAATAAAATACCAAATATTCAAAGATAAATTAATAATAGCTCCACCTGCGTAAACTCTTAGTACATAGGTTAAGGCTACAAAAACAGAATTAACAAAACGCACTTTTGCTAGCCATAAACTATAAACAATATCTAAGACAATAAATAAAGAAAATAAGATCGTAAATCTTAAATTAATCTGTATAGCAAACCACAAGCTTAAAATTATTAAGATTAAACTAACAAATAAAGCAATCCCCGAATTTAATTTACCTGAAGCAATAGGCCTTTTAGATTTTTCTGGATGTTTCTTGTCTTTTTCTATATCCAAAACATCATTTAAAATAGAAACTGCGCCTGCAGATAAACTAAATAAAAAGAATGCCTCCGCTGCTTTAAGAAAAAACCCACAATCAAATATTAATCCAGCAAGGATCAAAGGAATAAAAACAAAAAGATTTCCAATCCAATCCTTTATTCGAAAACTTTGAAAAATATAAAAAAGTGTTTTCATCTCTTTATTCTATATTATACAACATTTTTAATATCTTTTCTCAAAAATCCATATATTCTATCAAAAATACTTTTGATTTCAGCTTTTCTTGGCACAAAAACATCATAAAGACCTAATCCTGTTTCTTTATTAAAGAAATAATAATGAAAACAAAGGGCTAAAACATAAGAAACAGTAGAAGATAAAGCAGCAGCTACCATTCCATATTGAGGAATATAGATAAAATTTAAGATAATATTCAAAACCGCAACCAAAAACCAACTAATAGTAATCTTTAATGGATATCCAATACTACGAAAGTATTGGCCTAAAACAGCAGCTGCTGACCAAGCAATTAAACCAGGCAAAAGTAAAATAATAGGTTTTACAGAAGGTAAAAATGCTTGCCCGTACAACAATCCAATGATTAGTTTAATAAACAATATGGTTCCTATTGCCATCAGAAAAACAAAAAACAAAGAAATCCGAGAATATTTTGCTATTGATTCTTTTTTAGTTTTACCTTCAGCATTAATTTTAGGAAAAATCACTATAATGATAGAAAAAGGTAAAATAAAAAAGATGTTACCAAAACTAGAAGCCAATGAATAAAAACCAGCTTCAGCCATACCTTTAAAAAAATTCACCATATATAAATCTACTCGCAATATCAAAAAAGCAAAAATACCGGCCATACATATCTTAATTCCATAATCTAAAGATTTTTTCAAAACCTTTAGGTCAAAATTAAAATGAAGACCATCTCTTAAAAAAACAAAACTCATTGGCAATAAGGCACTAATAATATTTACCAAAGTGTACCAAATAACAATATAGAAAACATTTAATTTGAAAAACAATAATAGTAAAATAACTCCTATTAAATTTATAGCTTGAGCAGTTATAACAAAGATATTAAGCTTCCTGAATTTTTGCTCTCCAGTTAAAATAGAACTAAAAAAATTAGACCAAAAAACAAAAGGCAAAGATAATAAATAAAT
>CAZEMH010000004.1:27806-38498 GCA_964513365.1 uncultured Candidatus Saccharibacteria bacterium | reverse complement strand
ATAGATAAAATAGAAAAGGGGATAAAAAAAATGAAAGAAAAGAATAAAAGCGCGCAAAGAAAAATTAATAACGGAATTCCAACTGTCACGTGTCCATATTGTGGATTCACATTACATGGTTGGATAGTAATGAAGCTGAGAAAAACTACTTGCCTACATTGTAATAATATTTATAGAATTAAGAAATAAAGGAGGTAACTGTAATGAACATCTTTGAAAAAGAGATAACTACATATTTTTCACGTGCAACACTTCTCACACTTCTCATCTGCATCTGTATCATCTTTATTCTTATAAAATTCACAAAAGATTTTATAGGGTTTGAAGAGATATGGAAAGATCTTTCTGAGCCACCTATACCCATAGTTTTATTTGCTGTTATTTCCTTTGCATTAATTGCTATATTTGCTACATTATTACATTAGAAGAAAGGTCTTAAGACGTCTACCGGCTTAGAATAATAATCCTGAGCCGGTTTTTTATTTTATTTTCCAAAACTATGGAATTTTTTATGAATATCCTTAAGTTTTTTGGAGGTTATGTGCGTATAAATTTGAGTGGTAGATATATTTTGATGGCCTAAAAATTCTTGAACAATCCTTAAATCTACCCCTTGCATTAATAAATCTGTTGCAAAACTATGCCTAAGAGTGTGTGGACTTGCTTGTATAGAAATGCCTGATTTTAAAATGTATTTTTTAACAATATTTTCTATGGAGCGGGTGGTTAAACGACGAGAAGCGCTTTTAGGTCCTTTATAATTAATAAAAAGCGCTTTATCTTTATCTTTCCTAGTATCTAAATATTCTTTTAGAGATTTTAAAGTACGGGACGATAAATAAACTGGTCGTATTTTTCCTCCTTTGCCAATAATACTTATTTCTAATTCATTATCTAAATTCTCAATTTTAATTTGATTTCTATTTAAACTAACTAATTCAGCCACTCTTAAACCAGTAGAAAATAAAACCTCTAAAATCGCTTTATCTCTTAATCCAATTTGATTAGAAATATCAGGGCTTGATAAAAGTTTTTCTATTTGTTTTAAACCAAGAAATTTAATGCTTTTATCTTCTTTTTCCTTAATAAGTTTTATTTTTTCTGATGGAAGAGATAAAATATCCCTGTCAGTGAAATAATTTAATAGATTTCTAAGACTTATTAAATAATAATTAATAGAGCGCTTTTTTAAAGGCTGATGAGTAGTTTTATTATATTGTTGTGATAAAAAGACTCTATATTTCCAAATATGATCAGGATTCAACTCATGAGGTTTTAAAGAATCTAGTTTATTATTTTGAAGCCACTGTATAAACTTATTTATCAAGCGAGTGTAAGTTGTTTGGCTATTATGGCTAAGTCCTTTTTCTATATCTAAATATTCCAAGAACTTAGGAATATGCTCTATAATTGTTTTATTGCTTTTTTTCATATTTTTATATATTAAACTTCGATAAAGCTACATTATGCGAAGTATACTATCTATATTTTAACGCCTTTTAAGGCGTTGTCAAGGATACTCCCCCAAATTAGTCTATAGTATTGAATATTGAGTATTATTCGATTAATTAATAAAAAACTTTAAGATTCTAACTATGGCTTCTAGCGCAAGAATCATAAATTGAATTATTGCTTTTAGAACAGCCCATAAATGTCCTAATATTCCGGACATAAAAACCTGGTCTGTAAGATGGCTTATTTCATGAAAAATCTTAGTAAAAAGCGCTGAAGCTTGTACAATTAATTGATCTATATTATCCATAAAAACTAAATTTGTTATATATTTAAATATTAAATAGCTTGCTTCAATCTCTCGATACTCCCCTTTTTTCCTAAAACTTCAGCTATTTCAAATGGCCCTGGTGAAGCTTTTTTTCCAGATAAAGCAACTCTCAATGGCCAAAGTAATTTACCTCTATTTCCTCTATAATTTAAATCTTCGTCTATAAAATTATAAAACTTTATTTGCAGGTTAACTCTATTAAATTCACTTTCTTTTATTTTTTCCAAGATATTCAGGGAATCTTGCAATGATTTTGTTAATTCTGCATCAGTCATGTCTTTCCATTTTAAAAGCTCTTTTGGATATTCAATCTTTTTTTTAAAAAAGAAATCAGATAAATCTATTAAATCGCTTAATTTATTCATTCTTGGTAATTCTATTTCAACAACTTTTTTTATATAATCAAGGCTATATTTTTTAAGCATTTCAGGAGCAGATGAAAAATTTTTAATATAATCCACTACTCTATCCATTAATTCTTCAGAAGATATTTGTTTAAGATATTGGGCATTAAACCAATCCAATCTTTTTATATTAAAAATAGCGCCTCCTTTTTGAACACGTTTTAAATCAAATTTATCAATTAATTCTTCTAAGCTTAATATCTCTTCATTCCCTATTGGATGCCACCCTAAGAATGCTAAAAAATTAACTATGGCCTCAGGTAAATAACCCATTTTTCTGTAATCAGTTAAAGCCATAGCACCATGTCTTTTGCTTAATTTAGACCTATCAGGCCCTAAAATCATTGGTAAATGCGCATAATTGGGCCTAGGAAGGCCTAATAATTCTTGGATAGCGATTTGTTTAGGTGTGTTAGAAATATGGTCTTCTCCGCGAATTACATGCGTTATTTTCATTAAATAATCATCGATAACCACAGCAAAATTATATAAAGGCTCTTTTAAGCTTTTAGCTATCACAATATCGCCTATTAAAGATAAATCAAATTCTACTTCACCTCGTATAATATCTTCAAATTTTATTACTTTGTTAGGCATTTTTATCCTTATTGCAGCTTGTTTGCCTTCTTTTAAGTAAGATTCTACTATACTTTCTGATAAATCACGGCATTTACCTGAATATTTAGGAGGTACGCCGCGAGCAATCATTTCCTCTTTTTGCGCTTCTATTTCCTCAGGAGAGCAAAAACAATAATATGCTTTTTTTTCTTTTAACAATTGATTAAGATACTTTTCATAAATTTCTAATCTTTGGCTCTGGCGATAAGGACCGAGAGGTCCATTAATATCAGGGCCTTCATCCCATTCTATACCTAAAAACCTCAATCCTTCTAATATATTGTCCTCGTATTCTTTTTTAGATCTTTCTTTATCAGTATCCTCTATCCTTAACACAAACTTTCCGCCTGCTTTACGGGCAAATAAATAATTAAATAAACCTGTTCTGGCTGTACCTAAATGAAACAAACCAGTAGGGCTAGGCGCTAATCTTACCCTAGGGCCGAATAATGATTGTGGAGTTTTAGGATCATCCATAAAAATATATTATATATAGTATACTCTATACCCTGTACAATTTAAAGTAGATGTTGCGCTATATTAAAAGCTGCTTTTGGCTTAGCAAATTTAAGAGCTGCTTCACTCATTTTTTCTTTCTTTTTTTGATCAAAAACAATTTGAAGAATTAAATCTGAAAATACATTTGGTTTTAAATTTCCTTCTTCAATTACAACAGCTGCTCCATTTTTGGCATATTCATAGGCATTTTTCTTTTGATGGCCACGACTTGCCCATGGTAAAGGTATAAGAATGGAAGGTTTTCCACTTACAGCAATCTCAAAAATTAATCCACTTCCAGCCCGAGCTATAACTAAATCAGTAATAGTAAATACATCTTTTAAAGAAAAAATGCTTGGTGTTGTTCTTTCTTCAAAAAATGGTAAAGGGTGATAATATTGTTGCAGCTCTTTATCACCAATGATTTCCTGAAAGACAACATCAGCTTCTCTAATAACTTTCTGATGATTTGTTTTGCCTGTCTGATGAATAACTTGTACATCATTAATAATTTTAGGAAGAATATCTAAAATAAAATCATTGATATGACGAGATCCCTGAGATCCTCCAATTATTGTAACAACCGGTTTTTTCTCGTCTAAATTTAATAATTTTTTTATGTCTTTTTTGTTTAATGTTTGATCAAACAGATCTAATCGTATTGGATTTCCTGTTAATAATGTTTTGTTCAAAGGAAAATATTTTTTTGTACAATCAAAAGATATAAAAACCTTTTTACAAAATCTTCCTACAATATGATTAACTAAACCAGGAACAGCATCACTTTCATGCGTATAAGTAGGAATGAAAAAAAGAATTCCCCAAAAAACTACTGGAAAAGAACCATATCCCCCTTTAGAAAAAATAACATCTGGCATTAAAACATATATATAAAAAAGAGACTGAAAAATACCGCCAATAATTTTAAAAAATCCTAAAATGCTTTCAAAGAAATTAAAAGAACCTTTTAGCTTTCCAGCCATAATTGTTTTTACTTTAATCCCCTCCTCTTTTAAAATATATGGAAGGGTAAAATCATCAGGGCCAATATATATAACTTCTAAAGAAACTTTTTGTGTTTCAGCAACCTTCTTAAGTTCCCTATAAACAGCAATTAAAGGAAATGTATGCCCGCCAGAACCTCCTCCAGTAATAACTATGCGAATAGTTTTATCAAAAGAAAATTTAGGCTTTAAAAATGAAACATCCATAATTTATAATTTGTTAGGTTTGTTTTGCTATATTACTTAAAATCCCTACACTAATTAATGTACTTATCATAGAACTCCCTCCATAGCTTATAAAAGGAAGAGGAATTCCTGTAATTGGTAAAAGCTGGCACATAGCTGCGATATTAATAAATGCTTGAAAACCAATATTACAAGTTAGCCCTATTGCCAAAAATTTTCCTAAATTATCTGGAGACTTCTTAGCTATTTTCAAACCAACTGATATAAGCAAAAGAAAAAGAACAATAATTAGTAGAGATCCTAAAAAACCAAATTCTTCGGCAATTATAGAAAAAATAGCATCAGTATGGCTTTCAGGCAAATAATTGAATTTTTGTATTGATTTTCCAAGCCCTACTCCAAATAACCCTCCAGAACCAATGCCGATTAGGGACTGGATAATATGATAACCTTTGCCCAGTGGATCACTCCCTGGAGATAAAAAAGATAAAATCCTTTCAAAACGATAAGAAGTTGTTTTTATTATAAAGGCTAATCCCAGGGTACTTAATAATCCTAAGGACAAAAATTGAAACGCACTCATGCCTGCTACACCATAAACTGCAGCGCTAGATAAGGCTACAACTAATAATGTTCCTGTTGCTGGTTGTTTTAAAATAATAACAGCAATAACAGCAAAAGAACAGACAAAAACAATGAAAGGAGCAGCATTTATTTTTCTTCTCTTATCTACTGAAAAACGATTTAAGAAACCGGCTAGAAAAATAATGTAAGTTAATTTTATAAACTCAGAAGGCTGGACATTTATAGGACCAATTTTAAGCCAACGACGGGCTGGAGATCCTAAAGGTTGAAGCGCTGGAATAAAACATAAAAGCAATAAAACAATATTTAAAATTAATAAAATAAGGGCGAATTTTACCAAAGAATGATAATTGATTTTTGAAACAACCCAAGCAAAAATTAATCCTAAAAATATTCCAAGAAATAACTGTTTCTTAACAAAATGATAAACATCTCCATGCTCTTCTTCTCCTATTACAGTAGAAGCGCTTATTAAAGCAACCAAACCTATGGCTAAAAGAATTAAGGTGAAAGTGATTAATAAACGATTAAGCTTATTTTGTGTAAACATCTATTATATTGTATAATATTTTTAACATAAGCTCAAATAAGAATTTCCCTTTTATTAAAAGGAGATAAGATATTTCATATGATTAAATTATTAAAAGCAATATTTATCATTTTTCTCTTGGGGGCTGGAGCATTTTTAGGCTTTCACGCTTTCCAAAGATATGTAGAATCCAAAGGCATTCTGGAAGTTAAAGTTCATCCTGCAGAAGCTACTTTAAAAATTAATAACAGAACTTACCAAGACAAACGAGGAGTTTTGAAAATAAGATTAAATCCTGGCGAATATTCTTTATTCTTTTCTTGCCCAGATTATTCATTTTGGGAAAATAAAATAGTTATTGAGAGCAATAAAACTCTTAATCTTAATGATGTTTATCTTTTTCCTAATAACTGGCCAAAGGAAAAAATTATTACAAGCAAAAACATCGACCATTTTTATTTAAGCCCAGACTCTAATCGTATTCTTTATATAGAAAAACTTTCCAAATATAATTGGTATATTTTTGATAGGAATACAAAAGAAAAAGAATATTTTTTTGAATCTTCTTCTTTGCCTGACAAAGTGATATTCTCCGCAAAAAAAATACTTGTTCATTTAGGAAAAAACAACTGGAAAATTGTATTTTTGCCAAAAAGTTTAATCCAGAATAGCATCTTATTAAATACGTCGCTTAAGGAAGCATTAGATCAAGCAAAATTAAGAGAAAAAGAGACATCATTAACTATTAACCAAGCTGCTTTTTATTCTAAAAACGATAGCAATATAATTATTAGAACCAATGATGCTATCTACCTTTTTGATTTTCTTACAGAATCTATAGAAAAAATATATAATGGCAAAAGCTCGCCATTTATAATTGATAATGATTATATTTACTTTATAAAAGAAAATGGTGTTTTTACAACAATTTCTTTGCAAACAAAAGAAGAAATAAAAACATCGCTGTATAGTTTTTCTCTTGAAAATTTTGAAGAAACTAAAATTAGAAAGATAAAAAACAATGACAAGTTTTTAATTATTGAGGGATCAAAAAAAGCTTACTACTTGGAAACATTTGAAAACCTGCCAAAATTAATTAGTGAGAACATTGTCGATGGCATTTTTTGCTTAAACGAAACAGAAATATTGTTATCTTCAAAAAATAAAATTGAAATTTATAATATAGAAAATAACATAAAGTCTTCTAAAAAACTTTATTCAGATGTTCCGGTTTCTTGGTTCCTTAATAATGATTATCTTTTGTTTCTAAAAGACAATATGCTTAATATCTATGTGCTTGAAAATAATAAAATATGGCCTATTGCCAATAATATAAAAAATAATAACTTTTTTTACGATTCTTCAATAAATTACATTTTCTATCTTTCAGATACAGGTATCATAAAAGTATCGCTGTAAATTTATTCATATCTCAAAGCATCAATTGGGCTTAATTTTGCTGCTTTACGAGCAGGATAAATTCCAAAGATAAGGCCAATGCCTGTAGATACCCCAAGAGCTAAAATTATAGAGCCTAAGGAAAGAACAAATCCCCATTTTATTCCTAGTGCCATTGTTAGAGCAACACTCATAAGATAAGAAAAAATAGCTCCTAACAAAATCCCTAAGATTCCACCTAAACCAGTAAGAACTATTGCTTCAATTAAAAATTGATAAAGAATATCCTTTTTACGGGCACCAACAGCTTTTCTAAGACCGATTTCTCTTGTTCTCTCAATTACTGATACCAACATAATATTCATAATTCCAACTCCGCCAACTACTAAAGCAATAGCAGCCACAGAAGATAAAAGCAATGTGAGAATGCTTGTAACTGTATTCATAATTTCTGCAGTTTCTTTCCCGCTTACTACTTTAAAATCATCTTTGGATAAATCTCCTTCTGGGTTATATATATTATGGCGTTCTCTTAAAATAAGACGGACACCTTCTATAGCTTCATCAATTTTATCCTGGCTAACTATTTTAACTACAGAAGATTGAATATGATTAGTGCCTAATAAGAATTTTTGGGCAGTAGTAATTGGAATATATATGTATTCGTCTAAATTTTGGAACATTTGTGTTCCCTGCTCTTCCATAACGCCAATTACTCTAAAATTAGTCTTTTTAATTCTAATAATTTTACCTATAGGATTTTCATCTTCAAACAGATCTTCTTTTATTTTATATCCTAAAACAGCCACTTTTGACATAGCCTGAACATCAAAATCAGTAAAATCAGAACCTAGGATAGTTTGAGCGTCTGTTATTTTATTGTATGCCGGAGTAGTGCCAAAAAGAGTAATCTTTTCATCATTATTTTTATAAACCACTCTGCCAACACCATAAACTAATGGAGCAGCCATTTCTACTAATGGGTCTTTTTCAATTGCTTCCATGTCTTCAAGAGTAAGGGTTTTAATTTCCATTTCTTCCATCATTTGCTGCATCATATTACCTCCTCCAATCTCCCCTGAAAAAGTGCCTGGCTCCACATAAATATTATTAGAACCCATAGACATAATTTGTCCTAAAATTAAATTTTGGGCTCCATGACCTAATGACATCATTAAGATAACTGACGTTATACCAATAACAATTCCTAAGATAGTTAAAAAGGAACGCGTTTTATTGGTTTTTAATCCTATTATTGCTGTTTTAAAAGAATTACTAAATTTCATAATTTTACTTAATTAAACCATCTTTAGCATAATGCCTTGAATTAACTAATTCATCACTAATTACTTTTCCGTCTTTTAATGAAATTATTCTTTTAGCCATCTCAGCTGTATATTTTTCATGCGTGACTAAAATTATAGTATGTCCTTGGTCATTAAGTCTTTGAAAAATATCCATTATTTGCTGGCCAGATTTACTGTCTAAATTACCAGTTGGCTCATCTGCGAAAACTACAGATGGATGATTAACTATTGCCCGAGCAATTGCTGTTTTTTGCTGCTCTCCACCAGAAAGTTGATTTGGAAAATGAGAAGCTCTATGCAAAATACCAACTGCTTCAAGAGCTTGTTTTGTCATCTCATATTCTTTTTGTTTAGAAAAACCAGTATAAATTAAAGGCAATTTCACATTATCAAAAACACTAGTTCTAGATAAAAGATTGTAAGATTGAAAAACAAAACCCATTTTTTTATTTCTGATTCTTGCTAATTCATCATCAGTCAGACTGTTAATGCTTTTCCCTTCAAATTTACAAATTCCTGAACTTGGCCTATCCAAAAAACACATAATATGCATTAAAGTTGATTTTCCAGAACCAGAAGGGCCCATAATAGAAACAAATTCTCCTTGCTTAATCCTAAAAGAAACCCCTTGAAGAGCTGGGGTTTCAACAGAATCATTGTGATAAATCTTTTTAAGATTTTCTACTTCAATCATATAAAATTATCATTTTTTGATAAAAGTAATTACTTCATCGCCTTCTTTTAGTCCAGATATTATTTCAATATTACCATCAGATCCCGCTAAACCTATTTGAACTTCAATTTCTTGAAAACCCCCATCAACAGGAATTCTTACAATATTTTTTTTATCTTTTTCTATTACGGCTCTCCTTGGAATAACTAAAATATTTTCTTTTGAGTTTGTAGTAATAATAATATCTGCAGTCATTCCAGATCTAAGATTAATATCTTTAGTATCAATTGTACTTTTTACTTTATAATAAACTACACCGTCAATGATAGTTTCAGCAGAATCAATATGTATTATTTCTCCAAAAAATTCTTTTCGAGGAAAAGCATCTAAGGTTATTAAAACTTTATCCCCTATCTTGACTTTAGAAACATCAACCTCAGGAATATATGTTTTAACTTCTAATCCTTTCTCTGCCATAAGACTAATCACTGGAACATTTGCCAGCACTACTTCGCCTTTCTTTATCTCTTTTTTAGCTATTAAACCATCTATTGGAGCGCGAATAATTGTCTTTTCTATAAGAGCATAATAATTAGATACATTAGCTTGCGCAGATTTTACTTTTGCTTCCTGGATTATAATTTCCTCTTTTGTAGAACCAGATAACAAAAGATCTAATTCGTTTTGAGTTTTTTCAATCAATAATTTCTGAGAAGCAATACTTTGTTCTAAGTTATTAATGCTTGTTATTGCTGAAATAACAAGATTCCTGCCATGATTTGCATTTACTCTGTGAACATCAAGATAAGGATTACTATAAGAACAATCTGCTAATAGAATATTGCCTAATTTTTCAAAAAAACTCTTAAAAACTAATAAATGTACTTTTGCATTTTTTGTTGCTAAATCTAATGCTTCTCCAGAAGAATCACTATTTAAAATACTTATTTCATCCTTCCATTTTTTTAGGCTTCTTTCAGATACCAAGCGTAAGTATCCTGCATCTGAAGATATTTCAGAAGACACACAAGTATCAAAATTTAATACATAACTACTTGCCGCTTCTGCTCCAAAAAAAATATCCTTGACATCTATTTTTATAGCTTCTTCTGCTTTAGAATAAGCATCATTTAAAGCATTAAAAATGTCTTGATAGTAATTATCTAAATCTTTTTCAGCCTTAGAAAGTTCTATTTTCTTTATATTTATTGTTTCTTCTCTAGTGCCTTTTTTTAATTCTTGCAGTTTAGCTTGTTCAGCTTCTAAGTTTGCCTGAGCTTGTCTGAATTGAGCCCATAAATCATTGTTCTCCAAGCTAGCTAAAACTTGACCTTTTTTAACTTTATCCCCTGTTTCTATTAAAACTTGATGCACATTTCCTGTAGCTCTAAAAGACAAGTCTATGTTTTCAATAGCTTCTATTTTACCTGTAACTGAAACTTCTTCTCTTATAGACCCCCTCTCAGTTATTGCTAAGTTATATTCTGATTCTTTATTGCCTCTAAATGAAAAAAAACAAATAATCAATAGAATAATAACGCCGATAATAACAATAATCCGTCTTTTAATAAGTTCTTTATATATGTTTTTGAAAATATCCATAATATTTTTGCCCTAAAACTATATCATAAAAAAGCAAAAGTGGCAATTTAAAAGCCGCTGTTCAGTTACACTTATATAACCTACTAAGCGGCTTTGTTGTCTTAT
>CAZEMH010000004.1:0-27706 GCA_964513365.1 uncultured Candidatus Saccharibacteria bacterium | reverse complement strand
TTATTTCATTTTGATTTGCTTTATGATTCTCTACTCCCCGGCTTAATTATAGGAAATCCTTCCCTGCATAGAGGACATTTTTCAGGAGAATAAATCTTTAGTTTTACAGTTAAGAGTTTTTCGGTTTTTACTCCAAAATCTACTACTCCACCACTTCGATCAATTAATACTCCCACTCCTACAACTTCTCCTTTTCTTGAGTTTACTATATTTATAACCTCGTTTACTGAACTTCCTGTAGTGGTAACATCTTCTACTACTAAAACTTTTTCTCCTTCTTTTATCTCAAAACTGCGTCGTAAAGTCATTTTCCCATTTTCTCTCTCAGTGAAGATTGCTCTCACCCAAGGTCCCAATACTCGAGCCATTACATGGGCCATAATAATACCACCGATGGCTGGTCCTATGACTATATCAATATCATCTCCCCTGAATTTCTTTCCTAACTCACTGCATAGATTATGCATAAATCCAGGATATTGCATAACCTGAGCACATTGAATATAGGTATCACTGTGAACTCCTGAAGTTAATTTAAAATGCCCTTTCTGGATAGCACCTGCTTCCTCAAATTTTTTTATTACCTCTTCTGTCTTAATAATCACTTTTAATTCACCTCCTTTTATCCTTTTATATTTTTAAAATTTTCAAGCTACAACTATTAAGTAATCAGATTATACCACTAATAACTTTATCGGTCAATAGAAAAAAAGCACCTGACTAGTAAGTGCCTTTTTATAAAAAGATAAATGATTTGAATTTAACGTTTTGACCACTGAGCAGCTTTTCTAGCCTTTTTCAAGCCATATTTCTTTCTTTCTACAATACGAGCGTCGCGTGTCAAAAATCCCGCTTTTCTTAAAGCTGGTTTTAATTTCTCATCAATTTTTACTAAGCAACGACTAATTCCTAATCTGATTGCCTCTGTTTGGCCAGTGATTCCACCACCATTTGTTTTTACTGAAACAAAAAAACTATTCTCTAAATCGGTTACACGAAAAGGATCTAATATTGTTTTATGACAATTTTGCAAAGGAAAATATTCTTCCATTGTTTTTCCATTAATGATAAAACCGGGTTTATCTTTGATAAGCCTTACACGAGCAACAGCTGCTTTTCTTCTACCAATAGCTTCAATATACTTTTTCTTTACTTCTTTCTTGGCTTCCTTTTTGACTTCTTTCTTCACTTCTTTCTTTACTTTCTTCTTCACTGTTTTCTTTTTTTCTTGCTTCACAGATGTTGATGCCACCTTTTTAATTGTTTTCTTTTTATCCATTATCTATTATTTGTCTTTTTTTATATTTATTAATTATTACAAATGTATTTCCAATCTTTTTAATCTTTTGTCCCTGAGTTTGTTTTTTGGCAACATACCTCTAACAGCCATTCTTAAAACTTTTTTTGGATCTTTTTCCCACATATCAGCTAAACTAGTTTCCCTCAAATGCCCTATATACCCAGTATGTTTGTAATAAACCTTTGTGCTTAATTTTGTTTCTTTAAAAGGTTTTATCTTGCTAAAGTTTTCTATTACAACAACAGTATCTCCAACTTTATTAGGAGCATATTCAGGTTTATGTTTATCCTGAAGCAAGACAGAAATTCTAGCAGCAAGCCTTCCTAAAGATTTCCCCTGAGCATCTATGGTAACAATATTTTTATTCTCCTTTTCCATTTATTCTTTGTTTATTGTTTTTGATTCTTTAACAAATTCTAATATTACTAAAGGTGAAGCATCTCTAACTTTTTTCATTGAAGTTTTAATAATCCTGGTATATCCGCCTTTTCTATCTTTATATAATGGAGCAATTTCATAATACAATTTATTAGCTGCTTTTTCCGGTAAATTCTCTTTAACTCTTCTCAACGCAACAATATTTTGTTTTTTAGCAATAGTTATAAGTTTTTCTACCTTACTTTTTGCTTCCTTAGCTTTTGCCGAAGTAGTTTTAATTTTTTCTTTTAATATTAAATTAGCAGCCAAGCCTTTTAAAAGCGCTTTCCTCTGGTCTCTCTTTCTATGAAATTTCTTTCCTTTTTTCAAATGCTTCATCTAATTTATTTTAATGTATATTTTAAATTTTTAAGAATTGCTTTTATTTCTTCTAAGGATTTTTTGCCTAGACCATCCATAGTTGATAAAGTTTCTTCGCTATACCTCAATAAACCAGCCAATGTCTTAACGCCATTATTTATCAAAGCTTTTTTTGTTCGAGCCCCTAAATCCAATTCCTCTATAAGGATATCTTTTGGTTCTTTGTCTTCTTTTTTTGAAGATACTTTTTTTTCTTTTTTTACTTCTGGGAGAAACTGTTCTTCAATATTCGTAAAATGATCTTTTAAAATTGTAGATGCCTTGTTTAAAGCCTCTTCTGGAGAAACAGATCCATCAGTTTCAATAGAAAGAATCAAACGATTGTAATCAGTTTTTTCTCCAACCCTCATATTTTCTACTTGAAAATTAACTTTCCTAATTGGAGAAAAAATAGCATCAACAGCAATAGTGCCTATTGGTATTTTCTCCTCTTTGCGCTCTTCTACTTGTGAATAACCTAAGCCTTTTTCTACTATCACCTCCATTTCTATTTTTCCTTTTTTGTCTGTAATTTCTGTAATATATAGATCAGGATTCATTATATCCACCATTGGATTGGCTTCAAAATCTTTAGCAGATATTTTTTTCTCGCCATCAACCTTTAATTTTAAAGTCTGAGGTTCGTTACTGTGTAATTTTATTCTTAATTGTTTTAAATTAAGCATAATATCCAAAACTGTATCAGCAACATGATTAATGGTAGAAAATTCATGATGAACTCCCTTGATTTTAAAAGATGTTACTGCTGCGCCTTCTATGGAAGAGAGGAGAACACGCCTTAAAGCATTGCCAATAGTTACTCCATAACCAGGATACAAGCCTTCTATCTCAAATTTTCCATAGTTTTTTTCTTGCTCAATAATTTTTATTGAAGAAGGTAAATGAAACATAGTATAAAAATTTTAAATTATTTTTTTATCTGCTATAAAATTCTACGATTGAAGTAAAATCAAAAGGTAATTGCAATTCTTCTAAATTAGGATCTGCTATAACTTCCCCTTCCATTTTGTTCATATCCAACTTAAGGTGTTTTGGAGGGGTGTATTTTTTTAATCTCTCTTTAATATCTTTAAAAGGTGCTTTACTATTACTTTGCGGCCTAATAGAAATAACATCGCCTTTTTTCAAAATTGTAGAAGGAATATCATGTCTTTTTCCATTTAAAAAGAAGTGCCCATGAGTTGTTAAATGCCTAGCCATTGTCCTTGAAACTGCAAACCCCAAACGAAACACTGTATTATCAAAACGATTCTCTACTAACTGAGCTAAAGCGTCTGAAGTAGAAACTTTCTTTTTTGATGCCATCTTAAAATATCGCTGGAATTGTTTTTCTCTTATTCCATATGATAACTTCACTTTCTGTTTTTCTGATAATTGTTTTCCATATGAAGTTAATGTTTTTCTTCTTCTGCCTTTTCCTAAAGTTCTAATTCCTCTTCTTATCAAAGCACACTTAGGAGTAAAACATCTTTCTCCTTTTAAAAACAATTTTTCTCCGACTGCTCTACATTTTTTACATTTGTCTTCTAGCATAATATATTAATTTTTAAACTCTCCTTACTTTTGGAGGCCGAGGGCCATTATGTGGTATTGGCGTTATGTCTTTTATTAAAACAATATCAAGCCCTTGATTAACTAATGAACGAATTGCTGTTTCTCTGCCACCACCAATCCCTTTTACATAAATTTCAACGGTTTTTAATCCAACTCTTTTTACTTTTTCCATTAAAGTTGCGACTACTTTTGAAGCAGCAAAAGCAGTGGCTTTTTTAGGCCCTCTAAAACCTAAAGATCCAGCTGAGGACCATGCAACAAGGCCGCCTTTTAAATCAGTAAGCGACACTCTCGTATTATTATATGAAGCTTGGATATAAACTCTGCCAATTTCTAAATGTTTTTTAGAAGGGCCTTTAGCCTTATTGGAAGATATTTTTTGATTAATTTTATCTGTATCTTCACCTGATTTAGTAATAACTCGCTTTTTACCCATGTCTCAAATTTAATATTTTTAATTTTACTTTGCTGTTGGGGCTTTCTTTTTTCCAGAACCAACTGTCCTTCGCACATTTCCCCTAACTGTACGAGAATTTGTTTTTGTCCTCTGCCCTCTCAATGGTAATTTTTTTGTATGCCTCATTCCGCGATAAGAATTGACATCTATAAGGCGTTTTATATTCGTCCTCAGATCTCTTCTCAAATCACCTTCTATTTTTATCTTGTTTTTTTCTATTAATTCTTTTAAAGAATTTAATTCAGAAACACTTAATTCTTTGGTTCTTTTACTAAAATCAATATTAGCCTCTTTTAAAAGTTTTTCAGATAAAGAACGCCCTATTCCATAAATATATGTAAGGGCAATATTTATATTTTTATCATCTGGAATATTTATACCTAAGAATCTGGCCATTTAAATTAACTTATCTTTAAAATTTGTAAACAAAAAAACATTCAAATATATTAACCTTGACGTTGTTTATGTTTAGGAGTTGAACAAATAACATACACACGACCTTTTCGTCGAACTATTTTACAATTCCTACAAATCTTTTTTACTGATGCTTTTACTTTCATATTTAAAATATAGTCGGTTTATAGCCGATAAACAATGCGACCACGGCTAGAATCATAAGGTGACTGTTCTATTACAACTCTATCACCTGGAAGAATTTTAATGTGGTGAAGACGAAGCTTACCAGCTAAATGAGCTAATATCTCATTATCTTCTCCGTCTAAACGCACTTTAAATATTGCATTACGCAAAGATTCGGTTACAATCCCCTCTTTGCGGCTAGTTTCTCTGCGTTCACTTTCTTGTTTCTGTACCATAAAGCGTTATTAGTTTATCAAAATAACTGATTTTAGTCAATAAAAACATTAATTTTCTTCAAAGAATTTGGAACTTTCCTTATCCATAACGGCCACAGCTTTACCTCTACTTCTTTTATGCCAGGGTTGTTTTCAAAAATCTCGTCCAGCTCTTTCCTATTTTTACCAATAATAGTTTTCTTTATTTCATCTGAAGATAATTTATGACACACAGTTTGCTTTGCATTGATCAACATTCTTAACGTACCTTTATTAAAATCAGCTTTAAATTCTGAATACTCTAATTCTGGCTTTTGGCAATATTCATAATTTTCATCTTTATCTTGATTTTGTATAGCTTGTATATACTCAATAACATCATTCTCATTAAACGCTATTATACTAACTTCCCCTTCAGCAGTTACTGTAAATTTTTCTCTATAATCCCCTGTTTTAGCGTCACTATCCACATTGGTAATTTTTATTCCGCTTTTTGCTTCTGGTAAAACCTTCAATTCTTTAGGAATTTTATTTTGTAAATCTTGTTCAATAGAATCCATAACTTTTTGAAGAATTACTTCTTCTGCATTTTTTAAATCATCTGATGTTATCAATGGAACAGAACCAGCAGTTCCACCAGTCATTGCCTTAGTAGAAATCCCATAAAAACCTTTAAATTTTGATGTTCCTTCAAATCCTGGAATAGTGAATTTACAATCAGGTAAATTACAAGCTTCAATGTTATATTCTGGCCCTGGTTTGTCAGCAGTAACTTTTACATCAATAGTAGATGGTATAAGCTTCCCATTTTTAGTACTAGCTCCGGGAATAACAATACGGGAATCTAAACGGAATATTTTATTGTCCGGAGTTTCAAAACGCGTTGTAGCCACTAATATCTGAGGAGAAGTAGAATAATTATTGTAAATTGTAATTATGCCTTTAGCTTTTCTTTCATCTTTTCCCTGGCCAGTACTGGAAAATTCTTGAGTTTCATCTGCTTTAAAAACAAATAAATTTCCAGGAATAACAGCTTGATTAAAGCTTGTCGCAAAAACATTTCTATCAACTAAAACAGTTCCTGAAAAAGGCATTTCCATCTTTTTTGTAGTTATATTAACTTCTGCTTTAGCCAATAAAACAAATCCTAAATAGTAAAAAGCAACTAAAGAGAAAAATATGCCTAAAAGTATTTTGAATTTTTTGTCTACTACTTTTTCTTTTTTAGTTAATTTTTCTTTTAAAACAGGAGCAATTACTGTAATGCTTTCCTCCTCTTTAGTGTCTTCAATTTTCCTCTCGCCTTCTGATTTATCAATAAAACGAATTGGAACTTCTGATGTTTCAATTTGTTTTTTATCAGACGAATAATTATTTAATTCGTGAGGTAAAAAAATATCTTTGACTTTTCTTTTCTTTTTTTGGTTATTTTTCATTGTTGTATATTTTTTTAGTATATCATAAAAAAACAATTTATTCCAAAATTGCTTTTATTCTTCTAATTCCAGCGCTTGATGATTCCTCTTTGATAATCCTAAAATGTCCTAATTCGCCAGTATATTTTGCATGAGGACCTCCGCAAATTTCTTTTGAAAAAATATCGTTTTTTCCACCAATCGTATAAACTTTTACTTTTTCTCCATATTTTGACTCAAAAACTCCAGTTGCTCCTTGTTCTTTAGCATTTTTTAATGACATCTCTTCAAAAGATACTGGCAGATTCTTTTGAATTGCTTTATTTACTATCTTTTCAACCATTGCTTTTTGCTCATTGGTAAGTTTCTCAGCATGAGAAAAATCAAAACGAAGACGTTCTGCAGTAATATTTGAACCTTTTTGTTCAACATGATCTCCTAATACTTTTTTCAAAGCAGCTAAAAGAAGATGGCAAGCAGTATGAAGCTTTTTTGTTTCATCAGAAGTGTCAGCTAATCCGCCTTTAAATTTACCAGCAGCGGCAGTTCTGGAAATCTCTTGATGCTTTTTATAATCTTCCTGAAATAATTGTAAGAAATGTTCTTCTATATCTTTTGGTATAGGAACTCCACCATACTGAATCCTTTTTTTATTTATTTCTTCGATGATTAATTCAAAGGGAAAACCATAAGTCTGATAAAAATTAAAAAACAAATGTTTCTCATCTAAAGCAAATTTCTTAAAATCACCTTTGTAATTACTAAATAATTTTTCTAATTCTTTTAACCCCTTCTCTAATGTTTTGCTAAATTTAATTTCTTCTTTTTCTAAATTGTCCATTATAAATTCAAGATTACGGATTAATTCAGGATAAATTAATTCATAATCGTCAATTATGACTTTTGCTATTTGCTTAGTCCAGAATTTTTGTTCAATATCTATTTGCCGACCATAACGAATAGCTCTTCTGATTAACCTGCGAACTATATACCCTTGATCAACATTTGAAGGAACTATTCCTTTATCATCACCCATAATAAAAGTTGCTGCCTTTAAATGATCTGCAATAATTTCAAATGACTGTATATTGTCTTCATATTTTTTACCTGACAGTTCTTCAATTTTTTTAATAATATTGATGAATAAATCTGTCTTAAAGATATTATTTTTACCTTGCGTTACCATACTAATTCTTTCCAAGCCACCGCCAAAATCTACGTTCTTTTGCGGTAAAGGCTCAAATCCTTTTTTAGAACGAATAAATTCTATAAAAACGCTGTTACCAATTTCAATAAAACGCCCACAATTACAATTAACATGGCAAGGTTGATTACGCCATTTAGAATTTTCATGGCGCTTTAATTCTTCTCCTAAATCATAAAAAATTTCACTATCTGGCCCTCCAATTTCTCCTATCGGCATATTGGCTGGAATTCCTGAACGCGACCACCAATTTTTAGTTTCGTCATAATAAAAAATACGTCCTCCTTTAAACCCATATTTCTCAGAATAATCTATATCATTAGCTTCAATTCCGTTTTTTTTAAAAATATCTTTCCAAATCTGAACAGATTCTGAATCCTTGCCAATACCAATTTCTTTATTACCCCGAAAAACAGTAACATAGATTCTTTCAGGGTCTAATTTTATTTCTTTTACCAAAAATTCAAACAACCAGTTCAATTGTTCTTTTTTAAAATAGTCGCCCAATGACCAATTCCCCAACATTTCAAAAAAAGTAGTATGACGGTTGTCACCTACTTCTTCAATATCTTCAGCACGAAATGATTTTTGAATATTCACCAACCGTTTGCCTTCAGGATGTGGCTCTCCCATCAAATATGGTACTAAAGGCTGCATACCTGAACCAGTAAATAAAGTTGTTGAATCGTTTTGAGGAATTAAAGAAGCAGAAGGAATTATTTTATGCCCTCTTTCTTCAAAAAACTTCAAAAACTTCTTTCTTAATTCTTTTGAATCCATAATTTTATAATATTCGATCTGTCAATTTTAATTTCCAATTAATGCATAAATATATTTGCGTTAACTTGCCCCAGCTAATATCCTTGTTCCTTCAACACCTCTCTTGTCACCTGTCTATCATCAAAAGGCATTACTTTAATTCCATAATCCATTGTTTTTTCATTCCCCCTTCCTAAAACCACTATTAAATCTCCATCATTAGCTTGTTTTATTGCTTCTTGAATTGCTTTTCTTCTATTTGAGAAAGATAAGTATTTATTTGAAGGGATATTTTTTTTCTTCACAAAATTCAAAAAATCATTAATGCTCCTTTGAGGAGATTCTTCCTGAGGATCATCTTCTGTAATAATAGTTAAATCAAAAAAACCTGTTGCTATTTCTGCTAATTTTTCTCTTTCTTTTAACGGACTTTCTCCAAAATTCCCATAAACAGCGATTTTCCTTTTGGGATTTAGAATTTTGATAAAATCTATTATACCACAAAAGGCTGCCGGCGTATTTGCCTTATCAACAATAATAGAAAAAGGTTGCTTGCCATCTATGTATTCCAATCGCCCAGGAATACGTTTTAACCTTTCTAGGCCTTTTTTTAATTTTTCCACGCTAAAAGAGAATTTATACACAGCACCAATGGCTGCTAAGGCATTAAAGATATTAAAAAGTCCTGGTAATGGTAAATCAAGAGGAAAAGATTCGTTTTTGTAATGAATGATAACTTTATTCTCTGTTTTTGTAATTTCTTGTATATCCATCCATAAATCACAAGTTTTATCAAAACCAAAACTTAAAATTTGGGCTTGCGTATTTTTAGAAAACAAGTCAAAATATTCGCTTTTTTTTGGTAAAACAGCTATTGATGTTGGTTTTAAAGCACGAAAGAGCTTTAATTTCGCTGAAACATAATTATTCATATTGCCATGAAGAGCAATATGATGATTAAAAGAAATATTAGTTAAAACTGCTGCTGAAAAATTTAATCCATAAACCCGTTCATACATTAAACCAAATGAAGAAACTTCAATCACTATAACTTTTAATCCTTTCTTGACCATTTTTCTTAATAGAAAATGAAGAAAAAATGGATCAGGTGTTGTTCCTGGTGTATGCGCTTTTGGATATATTATTTCATCACCAATGTAATAACCTGCTGTACTAATTAGTCCGGTTTTTATACCATTGGCTTCTAATATATTCTTGACCATAAAAGCTGTAGTCGTCTTGCCAGTAGTTCCTGTAATACCAATGATTGTAAGATTGCGCCCTGGAAAACCAAACCTTAAGCCAGCTAAAAAAGCAATCGTTTTCCGCAATAAAGAATTCTTTTTAATTTTATTAAATAGACTCATTTAGTTTTTATTTTAAAAACTCCTTTAATCTACTGGACTGAGAATGTTCTTTAAGTTTTTCCAATGTTTTAGCTTCTATCTGCCTAATTCTTTCCCTCGTCACTCCAAAAGCTTTCCCAACTTCTTCCAACGTATGAGTAATTTCATCTTCTAATCCAAACCTCATTTTAATAATATCTCTTTCTCTGTCAGACAGCTCATTCATGATTTTTTCTAATTCATTTTTTAATAATTCTCTTGCCGCATGATTATCAGGAGTAATTGTTTTAGTATCTGAAATAAAATCTCCAAGCTGGCTACCGCCATCCTCATCTCCTACTGGTTGGTTTAAAGACGAAGTGCTTTGAGAAATTGTCATAAGATAAAGAATCTCATCAACTTCTTTTCCCATTTCTGAAGCTATCTCTTCTGGCAAAGGATCTCTTCCTAATGCCTGGGATAATGATCTTCTCGTTTTTAAATATTTAGTAATCGTTTCAACCATATGAACAGGGATACGAATTGTTCTTCCCTGATCAGCTAAAGCACGTGTTATTGCTTGCCTAATCCACCAAGTAGCATAGGTAGAAAATTTAAACCCTCTCTTGTAATCAAATTTATCAACAGCTTTAGAAAGCCCAATATTGCCTTCTTGGATCAAATCTAACAAACTTAAATTTCTACTTCTTCCGATATAGCGCTTAGCAATAGAAACAACTAAACGAAGATTAGCTTCTATCATCTTTCGTCTTGCTTGTTCGTCTCCACTGCTAACTTTTTTAGCCAATTCTCTTTCTTCTTCGCGAGTTAAAAGAGGAACTTTCCCTATTTCTCTTAAATATGACTGAACAGCGCCAGATAATATTTTAGAACCTGAAACCTTTAAAGCATCCTTTAATTCTTTTTCAGAAATTTCTTTATCTAGTATTAATAAATCTCCACTTTCCACAACATCAATATTAACTCCAGCTAAAGAATCATAAAGTTTTTCCAAAAGCTTAATATTTGACTCAATGCGGGGAAAATATTTTAAAATTTCGTCTTGTGTAATAAACCCCCGTGATTTACCTCTTTCAATTAATGCATTGATTCTTTCCTGCACTTTTCCTTTTTTTGGCTGCTTTTTTCCTTCTTTAGTATTCTTAATTTTCTTGATTTTTTTAGGATTTTTATCTTTCTTTGCTTTCTTTAAATTCTTAATCTTCCTTACTTTTCTTTTTTTTCTCACAACCTTTATTTTTTTTACTCTTTTATTTTTTTTAATTTGTTTCATGTTAATTTAATAATTCTTTTGATAGTTCATTAAATTTTGCTATTAAATTTTTTAATATTTTTTTATTTTTTTTTTTTTCAGCAATGTAGATTTCTTTTTTTATTTCTTCCAATCTCTTTTTAATATATTCTTTTTTTAATTCTTTTAATTCTTTCTTAAACTCTTCTTCAACAGAAACTTGGAATTTCTCCAATAATTCTGTCTCATAATCAGCCCTGAGCGCCAATTGATTAATTTGATTAATTAAATCCTCTGGCAAATTTATTTTTTTCAGGCTTTCTGTACTCAAATCTTTTTTTGAAGAAATATTTTTAATAACTTGAAAAATCATTTGAAAATTTTCTGGAAAATATTCTTCGTAATCAGAAGCCTCTTTTTTCAATGAAGGCATTTTTATTAAAAAAGAAATTATTCTTTCAGCTATACTATCTATTCGCGATTGTAATTGAACAGCAGGAAATTGATAAAGAGATTCATTTTCATCAACAATTAATCCATCGCTTCCTTTTTGTAGTTTATTTAATTCATCTTCAAGAGCTTGACTAGGAATATTAATAAAACGGGACAGCTTATTTATCCAAAAAGATCTATCTAAAACATTATTAAGTTTTTTAATTTTAGGAAGGAAATAGGAGGCAATTGCTTTTTTACCGTCTATATTTGTTTTATCGCCTTCATTCTGTGCTCTAGTAAAATAAAAATCCATTATTGCTTCTGCTCTGTTTATTAAATCTTGAACATTTGTTTTATTTTCTTTATCCATAAGAAAGTCAGCTATATCTTTCCCTTTTGGTAATCTAAGGATTTTTACATTAAATTCTTTGGATAAAGCCAATTCAATACCTCTCTCAGCTGCTTTTTCCCCTGCTTCGTCCATATCAAAGCCTAAAACTAAAGTATTATTATACCTTTTCAGAACCTTCAATTGATAAGGGGTTAAAGCTGTTCCTGAAGTAGCTACTATATTTTTTATACCTGATTGCCAAGCAGCAAGAAAATCCATTTGACCTTCTACTAATATAGTATTTCCTTCAGAACGAAGATAATTTTTACTTTGAGACAAGCCGTAAAGAATTTTGCTTTTATCAAAAATCAAAGTTTGCGGACTGTTAATATACTTCCCTATTTTTTCTATATCTCTGATTGTTTTTAAAGAAACTTTGCTTTGAAAAATTCTACCAGTAAAACCAATTATATTCTGAGAAGGATCTTCTATAGGAAACATAATTCTTGAACGAAAACGATCATAAATATCAGTATTTTTAGAAATAGCCAAACCACTAGCTAATATCTCATTTGATTTAAATCCTTTCTTTATAAGAAAATTACTAAGTTGATTCCATTCATCAGAAGCCCAACCAAGATGAAATTCTTTTATTATTTGTTCTTTCAATCCTCTTTTCAAAAGATAATCTATTACAGCTTTTTCTTTCCAAAGATTTTGTTCAAAAAATTCCGCTGCTTTCTTATTAATATCAATCATTCTCTGCTTTTGAGAACGTACTTGAGGATTCTCATAAATTAATTCTACTCCAGCCTTTTGAGCTAATATTTTTAAGGCTTCTTTAAATTCAATATTTTCTATTTTCATTATAAAAGAAAAGATGTCTCCTCCCAAATTACAACCGAAACAATGCCAAATTTGACGAGACGGAGAAACAAAAAATGAAGGGGTCTTTTCTTTATGAAAGGGACAAAGCCCTCTATAATTAGCTCCTGCTTTTTGTAGTTTTACATATTGCCCTATTACTTCAACAATATCTAATTTATTCTTTATTTCCTCAGAAGAAGATTGCATTTTTAATAATTCTTAAAATTTTAAAATAATCTTTGGCAAAAAAATTATAAATCCTAAAATCAAAGCAGTCAAACAAACTAAAAGCACTGCCCCGGCAATTAAATCTTTTATAATTCTAATTTTGTCAGACATATACGGTTCTAGAAAATCCAATGTTCTCTCAATGACTGTATTTAATATTTCTAAACTAAGAACTAAACCGATAAGAAAAATAATTATCAACCATTCAAAATAAGAAATTTGCAACCAGAATCCTAGAAATAATGTTCCTATTGTTGCAAGAATCATTAAAAAAAAATTCTGCTGAAAAAATACATCTTTTATTCCTTGAAGAGCATGATATATACTCTTGAGGAGTTTTCTAAAAGAAAGTTTCATTGAAAATCTCTTTTTAATTTATTTTTTTTATTATAATTTTCTATAGCAAATTGAATTAATTTATCTATCAATTTTGGATATCTTATTCCTGAAACTTGCCATAATTTAGGATACATACTAATTTGAGTAAATCCGGGGATAGTATTTGCTTCATTTACTATTAACTGTCCATCTGGTTTTAAGAAAAAATCTATCCTAGCCATACCTTGTAATTTTAATACTTGAAATACTTTTATGCTTAATTGTTGTACTTTTTTAATTAGTTTTTCTGGTAAAGGGGCGGGAACTAACAGCTCTGCGTCTTCAGAATTTAAATATTTTGCCTCATAAGAATAAAAAGTACGAGACTTAATTTCCCCTGGCAAAGAAGCTTTAGGATATAAATTACCAAGAACTGAACATTCAATTTCCCTTCCATTAATAAATTCCTCGACCATAATCTCTGTATCATATTTAAAAGCTTCTTCAATAGCATTCTTAATTTCTTTTTTATTGAAGACTTTAGACACTCCAACTGAAGATCCCAGAGAAACAGGTTTAATAAAAAGTGGAAAACGAAATTTTTTTATACATCGGTTAATTTTATTTTTTCTTTCTATCAATTTATCTTCTTGCTTGATAACAACAAATTCTGTTACTGGTATTTTTTCAAGCATTAATAATCTTTTTGTTATTTCTTTATCCATTGCTATTGCAGACCCTAAAACTCCTGCGCTGACATAAGGAACATCTAAAAGTTCGAAAAATCCTTGCAAACAACCGTCTTCACCATAAGTACCATGAATTAATGGGAAAAATACATCTACTCCAATCAAGTTTTTCTTTTTCTTTAAACTTAATATCTTGCTGCGTTTTTTAGATTTTAAAAGAACAATCTCTTCCAAATTAGATTTTAATCTCCATAATTGATTTTTAGTATTAATAATATCCTTAAAATTACGACTAAAATACCACCTTCCTTTTTTATCAATAGCTATAACAATTGCCTTATACTTTTTTTTATCTATATTATTGTAAACATAAAAAGCTGAACGTAGAGAGACTTCATGCTCTCCACTCTTCCCACCACAAACAACAGCAACAGTTTTTTTCATATTTCAATTAAGTATCTTCGTGAAAAATATTTTTAATTATTTGCTTTATTTCTTTTTTCTTAGGTTCGGTTTTAGATCCATGATAATGCACAGGACTCGTTTGCTTTGAACTTCCTCCTCTTCGCATCTTTATTTCCTTAAAACATTCATCACAATAAACAGATCTAGCGGGATCGGGTTGAAAAGGCACAATGATTCTTTTCCCACAATTTGAACATACTGCTTCCCAGCCTTCCTTAATTCCGATTTTTTTATCTCTAAGATTTGAACCTTTGAAACTAGGAGAGAAATCCAATAATTCCCAATGTGCCACTTTCTTTTCAACTTCATGCCGTAAAGAGGCATAATGTTCACGTGAATACTGAATTATTTCTTGTATAAATGACTGTTCTGGCAAACTAGAAGGAGGTATATTCATCGCTGAAAAACTTTTAGATAAGACTCCATTAATCATTAATTTTATATAAAAATGAAAATTTGGAAGATTAATTAAATCTTCTTTCGTAAATTCTGGAGCAAAATATTTTTCTAGTATTTCTGCATCTTGAGGACCAAGCCTAAAAGAAATCAAAGTTCCTACATTGCCGAAAATGGAATCTCTAACCTGTTCATTAAGTTGAGCTATATATTGATGAGCTAAAATTAAATTTAAACGATATTTTCTGGCTTCAGCAAAAATAGAAGCAAATGACTCTGTAGAAAAATTCTGAAATTCATCAACATATAAATAAAAATCTTTTCTTTTCTCTTCAGGGACATCTATACGGCTCATTGCTGCTAACTGTATTTTTGTAACCAAAAGAGCGCCCAAAAGACTGGAATTATCTTCTCCAACCATACCTTTTGATAAATTAGCTAAAAGAATTTTACCTTTATCCATTATTTCCCTAATGTCAATCTTTGATTCTTTCTGTCCAATAATATTCCTAACCAAGGGATTAGAGATAAATTGACCAACTTTATTCTGTATTGGGGCAATTGCTTCTGTGGCAAAACGAGCATTATAGCGGGCAAATTCTCTCTCCCAAAAAGATTTTACAATTGGATCTGTTACCTTTTTCATCACCGCCTTACGAAAATCTTCATCAGAAAGAAGCCTATTTACAGCCAAAAGAGTTGATCCAGGATATTCTAAAAGAGCTAATAAAGCATTATTTAAAATATATTCCATTCTAGCAGACCATACATCCGGCCAAATCTTTTTAAAAACTCCCATTAAGCCAGCTACGACTAAATGGCGATATTCTACTGGAACTTCTTCAATAACATTGAAAGCAATTGGCCATTCAACATCTCCAGGATTAAAATAAATTACATCTTTTATTCTATTCTCAGGAATAAAGTAGAGAATTCTATTTATCAGTTCCCCATGAGGATCAACAACACAAATACCTTTTCCATTATTAATGTCCTGAATAATCATATTTTCCATCATTGTTGTCTTGCCTACTCCGCTCTTTCCAATAAGATACATATGCCGACGTCTATCATCGGCTTTAATTCCAAATCGTCGGTATTCATCTCTAAAATTTGTTATTCCAATATTGTTTATATCCATAAATTTATTCTACTGGTAAGCCTATTGGTGGCTCTCCTTTTTTACTCAAAACCCTGATTAATGAAGGAGTTTTAACTTTTAATGCCGGAAAATGATAAATAGTTGCCAATTCTTCTGTATTTAGAACTATACCGTTTTGTACCCATTTTCGCTTTAAGCAACTTTGATAAAAATCCATCTTTTTTAAAAAAAGTCTTCTGTTTTGAAAAATTCTTGTTTTAAGAACAGTAGAAACATCTTTATTGATTTTAAAACCATTCAAATCCTTTGAATTAAATTGTTTTAGAAAAGCCATAAAAGCAGAGACATTAGATTCATTAAAAATCTTTTTTGGAGAAATGTAAATTAATCTCATGCCAGTACTAAATGATAATTGATTTATTTTCTTTTCGATTGAATCAATTATAATTTTTTCTCCAGGAGAAAGAGTTGGAGATCCTTCATTCTTCTTCTCTTCCTTGGTCGGCCAAATCAAAGGCTGGACTATTCCCAATAAAAGATTTTTAAAGAAAGCAACTATCCAATCTTGCCATGTAATTACCTTGCTTTCTTTTTTTCCAAGCATACTGTTAACTTTTTTTCTGCCTTCGTCTATAAATTTCTTCTCATCTTTGTCAGAAGGAGGTTTAATAAGAATTTCTAAAACAAGTAATTCTAATTTTTGAAGTTTATCAACGCTTTCTGCAAAACTTGATATAGGATCAATCCTTTTTTCTTCTTTTAATTCCTCAAAGTAAGAATAAGTTTTAATAGGATAATAATTATCTTTTTCTAAAATGATTTCTGCTCCCCACAAATCAAAATCCTTGTTTGGCAAATGAGCTGGAAAACGTAAAAAATAATCATTAATTTCTTTAATTTCTACTTCCGGATACTGGGCATAAAATTGAGACATTACCAAATTTTTATATTCTTTAGGAGTGCGAATAATAAAATACAACTCTCTATCCATTCCAACTAACTCTAAACAAATATATCCTTTTTCTATAACATGCAAGCCATTAAACACTTGCTCCATTGCTTTAGGAGTTTGTAAGATTTCTTGATTGACATTTATTTGTAAAATAACCCAATCTTTTATCTCTTCTTTTTCCTTTTTTTTCTTCTCTTCATATTTTCTATTTAAATCAATAAAAACTTTCCCAAAAATAATAAGGGCTAATAGCCACCAAAATTCACGACAAATTCTTCCTAAGAAAATCAAAACAATTCTTAGGTAATAAAAAAAAGTAGAAAAAGGCATTAAACCTCTAATATTTTATAGGACCTAACTAAGCTATAATATTTATTTGGTAATTTCTTAAAATACTTTTTATTATGAAGATTCAAAATAATAGTATTATCTTTAGCCATTCTGCGTTTCTTAACCTCCTTTATGATTGTTTCCTGTTTTAATGGCTTCCCAGCTTCTCGTAAAATATCTTGAATAACATTAACTATCTTTCCTGGTTTATACCCCCATTCTCTTAATGCATAAATTCCGCGCCCAATAAGTACAAAACGGGGATCACGGATTAATTCATTGTGCACAGTTTGAATACATACTTTCTTTTGCCAAGAATGAGAAACAACAGACGCCGGAACAGGTATTTTATTACATTCATTAAGATGTTCAGTAATATCAGAAAAATGCAAAGGTTTTTTAGAATGTCTCATTATTAGATATGCCCTATCGCGAGCTCCAGACGGATCTATTTCTATCCAATCAAATAAACCATACTCACCAAAAGGATTCATACCAATTTTCTTAGATATTTGTAAATAAGCTATTAATTCTTCTTTGTTTATGCCAGAAGAAACGCTTTTTTTAACCCAAGATAATATTTCATCTATTAAACAAGATGATTGTTTTTTATTAAAACATTTTTCTATATCTTTAATATTTTTACAGATTTGATCTTTAGAAATCTTAGAAAAATGCCAAAAACTATGATATAAGTTATTTTCTTCTTCAAATACAAAACTAGGATTTAATGATAATAAAAATCTAATAGCTGATAAATTCCCTTTTGCTTTTTTAAACTTCTCATTTATTTTTTTAATGAATTCTTCATTTTCCTGCACTCCTCCGCTTTGTTTCAAAATTTGTTCAGCTTGCTGCATAAAAACATCAGCCATTTTTAAAACTGGCTGTTTCTTTATAGTTTTTGAAGAAGCCTCTATAATCTGCCTGATTCTTTCCCTTGTAACTTTATAATCCTGACCTACTGATTCTAATGTTCTAGGAGAATCATTATCAAGGCCAAATCTTTTTTTAATAATATCTTGCGTTCTTGGGCTTAAAATTGCAATGATTTTAAGGGCCAATTGGCGTGGGCTCTCTTTATTTAAATTAGAATTATTCATATTAAAATTCATATTAATTAAAGCAAGAAATAAACAAAAAGTCAATATTAAACAAGTTTAATGTTGTACTTGTTTTAATGCCCAATCATACAATAATGGAGCAGCAAGACAAATAGAGGAATAAGTGCCTATTATTACACCGCTAATCATTGCTGTAACCAATATTTTAATGGAAATAGGACCCAAAAAATACAAAGCTATCAATGGAAAAACTGTTGTAAGGGACGTATTTAAAGATCGTAAGAGAGTTTGATTAATTCCTAAATTAATAATTTCCCTTAAATTTTCTTTTGTTTTCAAACGTATGTTTTCTCTAATTCTATCAAAAACCACAATTGTATCATGAACAGAATAACCAGCTACTACCAATAAAGCAACTAAGAAATCTGAATTTACTTCCCATCCTTTTAATTTACCCAATAAAGAAAATAGCCCTATAATAAATATAGCATCATGCATTAATACTGAAACTGCTAACACTCCATAACGATAAGATGGGATACGAAAAGAAGAATGGCGAAAAGCATACCATAGATATGTTAGAATCCCAAAAAAAACCAAAAAAACCGCCCAAATAGATTTTGTTTTTAATTCTTGGCCAATAGAAGGACCTATTGATTCAAATTTTCTTTCCTGAATTGAAGGAATTATTTCTTGCAACCCTTTAAATAATTGAACATGTTTTTCTTCAGAAATATTCGAAAAACGTAATATAAAACTATCTTCATTTGTTGTTTGAACATTAATTTGTCCTAATTCTTCATTTTCTAAATATCCTACAACCCTACTCAAACCATCATTTTTAATATCTAATGCTGTTAATTCCCAAAGAGATCCTCCTGTAAAATCAATTCCCAAATTAAATCCAAAAAATAAAAGGCATACAAAAGAACCCACAATCATTGCTATTGAAAAACCATAGAATAACTTTCTTTTTTTAATAAAATCCATATCTACTTATTTGTTGTTAAAACTTGTAAAAATAATCTTGTAATATACAAAGCTGTGATTAAACTTACTCCAACTCCTATGGCCAAAGTGAAAGCAAATCCTCTTATCATGCTTGATGTGAAATAATAAAGGATTACAGCAGAAATTATTGTAGCAATATTAGAATCTCGGATAGCAGGCCATGACCTTTGAAAACCATCTTCCATTGAAATCCTCATTGGTTTATTTTTTTTAATTTCCTCCTTAGCATGTTCAAAAATTAAAATATTTGCGTCAACTGCCATTCCAACAGAAAGAATAAAGCCAGTAATACCAGCCAAAGTAAGAGTTACGGGCAATGCTTTAAAAATACTCAAGTTTAAAATAACATAGATTATTAAAGAAATTGAAGCTAAAAATCCTGGAATACGATAAACCACAATCATAAATATGAGCACCAAAATAAATCCGAAAAGAGCTGCCTTGGCAATTTTCTGAATTGATTCTTCTCCTAAAACAGCGCCAACAGATTGTTGGGAAATTAAATTAATTGGAACAGGCAAAGCGCCTTGATTTAATCTCATTACTAATTCTTTTGCTTCTGGTAAAGTAAATTTTCCAGAAATCTGAGCTCTGCCTGAAGGAATTTCTTCCCGCACTACAGGAACACTAATTGGATAATCATCTAAATAAATTGCTAATGGTTGTCCGATATTTTTCTTCGTTAATTCAGCAAAAATCTTTGTACCTTCATTATTAAATTGAAGATTAATGATAGGTAAAGAATTCCGGTCAAATCCCAATTCTGCTCTTTTTAAATATTTTCCAGTTAAAGAAGTTTGTTTAAAATATGGATCAGTCTGCATAATTCTTAAATCAGGCTCTTCTTTTTTTGATTCTTCTTCCTGTAATTCTAATATGGCTTTAGTTTCTTCTTCTGTGCGAGCTTCTTTAAATTGTAAATAAGGAGTTTCCCCTATCATTTTAATTGCTTCCTGAATATCTTTAATTCCAGCTAATTCCACTATCAAACGCCATTTTTCTCCGCTTTTATTGATTTGCACACGCGGTTCCCTAACACCTGAATAATTTATACGCCTTTCTATTACATCCCTTAAACCATTCATCGCCGAAGAATAATCAGAAGGTTCAATATTACTCAAATCAGCTTCGTAAAGCAAAAGTGTTCCCCCAGAGAGATCCAATCCTAAATTGAAATGCTTATCAAAAAAATGAGGAAGTTTAATTCCTCTTTTTTTTAATCCATCAGGATAAACAAAAACCGCCAGAAAAATGGTGGCTATAAAAATACTTATAATAATTAATAATTTCTTGTAATTCATTCTTGTTCCTTATTTACCTTATCAAGAATTTTAATTTAATACAACTTTTATCTATTGTTTATCTCGTTTTTTATGTCTTTAATCTCCTTCGCAATTAATTTCTCTGAAACTTTTAAAGCTTTTCTCAATTCTTTATTGATTTGTTCTTCCTTTTTAGATAAACCAACTTGCCCATCTAGTTTGGCTATTTCGTCTTTAGTTTTCTTCCTTAATATATTAAAAGCTTCTGCCAAGGCTTCTTCTGCTTCAATCGTCTCCTTCTTTAATCTTTTCTGGAGTAATTTTATCTTTCTCCAAGCATAGACCCAAATCATTGCCATAGATATAATAAGGGCTATAAGGCTAATGATAACACTCAAATAATCAATTACTAAATTACCTATTCTAACAAATATTGGAGGACTAATTATAATTCGTAATTTATTTGAATAATTACTTTTAGCTCCTCTATAGTCTGTTGTTTGCGCCCATATTTCATAAATCCCTCTATCTAAGGTTCTAGCTAAAGCAAGATCCCAGTATCCTTTCTTATCACTAGTCGCCACATCTGTTATAATTTCTTTTCTTTCATTACGAATAAAAATATTAACTGTTGTTTTAGGTAAAGATTTTCCTTTTAAAATTAATAGATTACCTGGATATAATGTCTTAGGACAGTCGGTAATAACCGGAGCTTCTATTGGTTTTATGTCTATTTCTGTCATCGCCAAACTGTAATTTCCAGCTTTATCTAAAGCTCTTATTATAATTGAATGCTTGCCTGGTGAAGTCACTGGTAATCTAAAGGCGCCAGATGAAATATCTTTAGATGATAGCTCAATTAGAAGAGGAGATAAATCTTCTTGATTTATCTTAATTTCATATCTATCAATTCCAGAAAGAGAATCAATGGCCTCAAATACAAGTAAAGGACGAGGGTTCGTGGCATCTCCTTCATTATCAACTTTAATAGCAAATGGCTTTGGAGGAGTTTTATCAATCCTAACAGGAAAATGAGAAATATCTCCCCATCCCTGTTTATTTCTAAAACGTATATGAAAATACCAAATTCCTTCTTCTAAATCAGAAACTTCTTTAAAATCAAGTGGGGATAAATATGTTACATTAGGTAATGATCTAGGATTTTTATTAATAAGGGTGCGAACACCATTTATATCTTTGCCTACCTTCCAGGAAAATTTAGCACTAGTAAATGGGTACCATTCATTTGGATCTGGATGAGTAGAAGAAAAAACTTCAGGAGCAATAGGTGTTCCATCTATTGAATTAGAAATCTTTGTTTCTGAAGGTGTAGGCGAAATAACTTTAGCTAAAAGATCAAAGTTCGCTCCAAAAAGATTTGAGAGTATCTCTGTTCCAGATCCATCATTGGCTAAAACTGACCCTTGGGTAATAAAAAGTTTTACTGCTCCAATTTTTTTTACCCGAAAAGTAATAGAAAGAATCTTTCCATTGCTTCCAATAAATCCAGGGTTTAAAATAACACCTTCAAAATTTACTATTCCTGCGCTATTGGAAAAACTTGGCTCTTGAACCCATAAGTTAACAATTGAATTACTTTTTGATAAAGAGATAACTTCTAATTTATCATTTGGAAAAGAAATAATTCCTGAAACCGCATTAATTTCTTGACTAGTGCTTGAAACGTATACTGATGTCACAAACGTTTGACCAATTGTATAAGAACCAGACGCAGGTGAAAAATATAAATTAGCTGCTTGCGCTGATTTTACGCTAACAGTAAATAATGCAAACGCAAACACTAAAGCGTATAAAACTAATATTCTTTTGTTTTTAAATAATACCATAATTGAAAACTCAAAAAACTCAATAATACTAATATTATAACCCAAATAAAGTAATTTTTATACCAAGGCAAAGAATATGTAACTGGTAATTCAATGATTTTCTCATTACCTGCTTTATCTACCACTTTAACCTTTATGTTACTGCTTAATGATTGGTCTTTTAATAAATAAGGGCTTTCTTTCTCGGTCCAATTTTGTCCCAAAAACAATTTACCCATAGCTACACCAGGGCCCTCTTCTAAAATTTCATAATGGTCAACGCCTGAACCTTTATCTTTCGTAGAAAAAACTAAATAATATTCGCCATTAATTTCAACTATTTCCGGTTTAAAATCTTCTGGGGGAATTTTATCCTTTTCTAGCTCATCCTGCCATTCATTTTTTAAAGACTGACCCTCTGTAGGAAGTTCAAGTTCTTTAATATTAAAAACCACTCCTTTAGTAGCTAATTTAGCCGGTGTTCCTTTTCCATCACTTAATAAAACTTGAGAACCATCTTGAAAAATAACTTGAGCAGAACCAGTAGAAGTAGTGTAAAAAATCATTTTCCCTAAAAGATTGCTTTGTCCAGGATCTCCAGATATCAGCCCACCATATCCTCCGGGAATAATTCCAACAAATGAAATTAAACCTTCTTCTTGATTAATTTTTGGCTCTTCAACAAAAGTAAGAATTGAATTCCCAGTACTAAAATCTTTTATTTTTAAAATATCTTTAGGAAATCTTAAATAACCATCAACAGCATTAATATTTTCGTTATGCCCAACATTAATCCTGATATTTATAATAAAAGTTTCCTGAATAGAGTATTCGTCTTTAGGAATTTCTAAATATAGCTCCGCCGCCATTGTATTTATGGGCAGCAAGAAATAAAAACAAATACCAAGTAAAAGAATGCTGCAGTATTTATTCATTAATTTATAATAATTAATTATAATTTATATTCTTATATAATACCAAATTTCTTTCTCTTTTAAACTATCCTGTCCAATAATACGCCATAATACTAAAATCCACTAAATTTATTTTACCATCATTGTTTAAATCAATATTAGTTTTTGCTTCTGTTGTTAATGGTCTTTTATACCAATAAGCAAGAATAGAAAAATCAATTAGACTTACTCTTTTATCATTATTTAAATCGCCTTTAATAATTTTTGTTATCAGTTCTTTTAATATTGTTTTTGCTCCCACTATAAAACTTACTGTTTTTGATAAAGAACTAATTTCTTCTTCAAGTGTTGACCTTGATTTTGCTAAATGATTTCCCATTTCCAATTCCAAAGTATCTAAATTGTAAAGATAAGCGCCTATTGTGTCCGCTTTTGTTTTTCCATAAAGTTCCTCGTCGGAATTAATTATCACTGTAATATCAGAATCAGGTATTGCTTGACCAAATATTTTTATTATTTCCCCTTTTTTTACCTCTGATTTATCAACATCAATGGTCGGAGAAATAAAAATACCTGTAACATTCGTGATAACGCCACTGGAAACACTTAAAGGAAAAGTCAGAAGCGATGATCTATTACCTTTATTATCTTCACTATAAACTGAGAAAATATAACTACCGGCCGTAATATTTGTTAAACTTATTTGAAAATTAGCGTCTGCGCCACTAATTGTTGTTGCCATTATTTGGGCATCTTTTAATAAAGTAACCGTACTTTGAGGATATGCTTTTCCTGTAAAAATTACCTGCGTTGTTGAAGGAGGAGTATATCCACCTCCTCCACCCCCGCTTCCTCCGACAGAAGTAGTAGTTGTAGTAGTAGTAACTATTTGCACTTGTACAGAAATTGAAAGCGTTTCTGAATATGTTTTTTTGGGAAATAAAAAAAATTGAAATAAAAATCCAAAAAGAATTAAAATAATAATAAAAACTCCAAAATGATTTGAATTTTTGAACATAATACTAACATACTTTTCTTAAGAATATTTTCTCTTCAAAATCTTAGTAATTTTCAAAACGACAAAAATCACTAACCCAATGCTAGCCAAAATTCCAAATAAAATAATTAATTTATCTTTTAGTCCTATATCAAAAATTGTTGCTCTTTGATAATCAACAATACTTCCTTTAGATAAAATACTTAGATGAATTTTCCCTTGGTTAACAATTTCGTCTTTTTTGAAAATTTTATATTGAGCATAATAACTACCAGCTTTTAACTTAGTTTTGAGTTCAGCAATGACCCAATCTATTTCAAATGGATTTATTTTATTCATCTTAGTGGTTTGAATCGTTTCTAAAAGTTCTTTTTCTTTTTCATCATAAATATCAAAAATCACTTTACTTGGAGCGGCTTTTATATTCCCAAGATTTTCAATTTGCATTGAGAATTTTATTATTCCCGGAAAATAAAATATCCATCGTTTTTCTCCCTCTTCTAAATCAGGGGCCTTCACCCCCCTTACATTAAAATCAAAAATTTCTTTTTGAACATTTAAATTAACATCAATTTGTCCTCCTAAAAGAATTGATATTGTTCCTTCTTCTGGATCTTTTACTGGCGCGGTTTTTACTCTGATACTTCCTGTATATCTTCCAAATTTAGCGTTTTTTGGAACATCAATACTGAAAACAATGGGAACCTGCTGAGCTCCTTTTGGCATAATAAATTCTTTCCCTTTATCAACTGATATCCAATCATTAGCTCCAGGAACATTCACAATTATTTCCACTTTCCAATCCTCAATTGGGTCGCCCCTGACTAAAGTAATCTTCTTTTCATAATGCAATCCTTGGCTAAGATTTTCATTTTTGATATAGGGTGGAGAAATACCAAAACCAGCTTGAGCAATATTAATCAAGCTAAAACTAAATAACGAACAAAAAACTAGAAATAAAATTATTCTCTTAAAAGCCATTAATTTTTTACTTATCTATGTAAAATAATTTCTTTGCTATCACGCAGAAATATTATGATCCGTAAACCTCATTATCAATTTTGCCTTCAATTGTATTCTCACCAGTATAAGTATCTACACCTTGACCTGCAGGTACACGCAAATACCAATAAGTACTTTTCGTTTCTGGAGTTCCAGTAACTGTTGTTTTTGAACAATCCAGTTCCGATTCAGTGGAAGTTGCAGTAAGTTCCGTCCCAGCTGCCCATCCTGCTCCTTGGCTTAGATTATAGTGTTGTTGCGCAATAGCAATATCATCATCCCCTGCGCAAGTTGGATAATCATTACATAATTGAGTACCAGAAAGACTCTCGTCTAACCCAACATTACCAGTAGCCTCAATAATCGTTGTTTTTTCTGAACTATCATTATCAGGAGCAACTGTTCCATAAGAAATAGTGGAAGTAGTTAAATCATAAGACATAAATTTATCCATTTCGTTGACACCCGTACCATCTACTAAACCAGTATTAGCCGCATCATCATCCTCGGCTTGAACAGCTGCTAGCCAGTTATAAGCTGCTTTTGGTGTTCCATCCACTGTTGGATCAGCATGATATTGCAAAGGGAAAGTACATGCCCAACCAACAGTAGTATCAGTATTATCATTACAAGCATCAACTGTTGAGGAAGCAGCACAAGCAGGGTTCCAAGAAGCATAATCATCTGGATAACAATTATTAGCATCATATTCTCCCGTTGCATCACACCCTGATTGAGTTATTTCTGACATCCTCACATTAATAAAAGCTGAAACGATTTCATCAGCTGAAGAAGTAGTCATACAACTATTATCGTCATTTACTATAAAAGTAACTGTAAAATTATCAGTTTCAGCTTCTTCATTAATTAATTCTAAATTGCCACTTCCATCAGTATCTAATAAATTAATTGAAGAATCAGTAATTGTAGGAGCGCTATTAGTAACTTCTGGCGAAGAATCAGTTCCTTGCGCTGAACCTGTAGATACAAAACCATGGTTATCAACTATATAACCATAAGCTTCGTAAACACCATCTGGTCTCGGAGTGGTAGTGCTACAAGTTGGATCACTGGACTTACCCGTATCAGAACACCAAGTTCCCCCACCTCCGCAGGCAGAACCTGTAAAATCATCTGATTTACAAACATATAAACTCACAGTATCTGCTCCTCCTGAATCAGGATCAGAAGCAGTCGTTGTCCATGTAATCGTAGTATTAGGTCCTTTAGGTCCGTCATCTGCAAAGACAGAAAATGCTGGTCTATGATTTACATGAAATGGAGGACCAATATCAGCACCTGCGTTATGAGACTCAGCTGAACAGCCCACTGTATCACAAGCAAAACCATACCAATCTCTGGTTTCATTATCACCGACTAAAGCGGTATAAGAGCAAGTGGCTTGACTAGTAGAACTGGCAAAATCAGAAGTACAAAAAGTAGTATCATCACAACTTATTCCACTAACGCTATTACTAGAACAAATCAATAATTTCCAATCATCGCCATTAGCATCAGTTGCTGTTGCTTTAAAAGTTACACTATCACCTACATCAGTAGGTGTAGAAGTGGCTGAAGCTGGATCTTCGTAAGGATCAACAGTAAAAGCCGGCACAGTATTACCTACATTTACTGAAGTAGTTGCTGAATCAGCTTCAACTTTTAAATTCCTTAAGTTAAAAATTAAAACTGTAGAAAGAACTAAGCTTATAATTAAAAACCAAGGAATAGATTTTTTTACAACTTTTGTCATATATTTTTATTTTATTTTTATTTATTAATATTTTATTATATTTTTCTATTAGATTGCAGTTAAACTCGATTATTTTTATTGTATCTTTATATAGTTTAAGTAAAAAAAGAGACAATGTCAACAGCTATGGACAAGAACTTTCAGTTGCTACTTCAAAAGTATTGCTACCAGTATATGGTCCTCCTGCTGGTTTTTCAGTAGGCACTTTTAATTTCCAATAAATATTTTCTGTGGCATTAGTTGGACTATCAGTTGGTTTTCCACTAGATAATTCATGGCAAGTAAGTGTTCCATCTAAAGCCGTGCCTTCTGTTCCCCAATCAAACCCAGTACTAGTACTGTATTTTTGCTGCCCAACTAAAATGGTATTTCCGCTCCAAGTCATATCAATGCCAGACAGTTTAACATCAACTGACGCATTGCCGGTAGTTTGGACTTCAATGATTTTTTCAGAACTTACATTATCAGGATTAACTGTTTCATAATTAATAGTTGTTGGATCTATATTCAAAGCACTTAAAGTATTGACGTCAGGCGCATCAACTGGGCTATAATTTGATTCTGTTAACGTTCCATCAGTCGCTTCAATCCAAGCCCTCCAATATTCAGATTCCCAAGTTGATCCTGAATCAGTCGGATCAGTATGAAATTGCATATTAATTGTACAAGTATAAACTGCGTCTGTTCCATCACAAGAAGTTTCACTGCAAGAGGCAACACTATAACAATTATTATCATTAGGTGTACAATCTTTTCCATTAGTAACACCTGAACGATAAATTTTGGCTGTCACATTAGTAATAAGATTACATGCTGTAGGATGAGAAATATCAGCAGTAGCTGATACGGATTTAGTTGTATTTTCAATTAAGTCAATTGCAGCTTGGTTATTTAATTGAACATTAT
>CAZEMH010000003.1:0-39167 GCA_964513365.1 uncultured Candidatus Saccharibacteria bacterium | reverse complement strand
AAATATTCACGTGCCACTTCTCGTGATATGGATTTAGAGCATATTTTTCAGTCAGCGAAGGAAAAAGGAATTACTGTTGTTGGAACAGGAGATTTTACGCATCCAGAGTGGTTTGATAATCTTAAAAATAAATTGGAACCGGCAGAGGAAGGGCTATATCGATTAAAAAACACAGATGGTAGTGTAAGGTTTGTTGTAACAGGAGAGATAAGTAATATGTACACAAGGCACGGAAGAGGAAGGAGAATCCATAATCTTATTATTTTACCTTCTTTAGAATCAGCAGAAAAAATAAATAATATTTTATCTTGGCAGGGAAATATAAAATCAGATGGGCGTCCTATTTTAGGAATGGATTCAGAAGAACTTTTAAAAATTGTTATTGATACAGCACCCAAAGCTTTATTTGTTCCAGCGCATTGTCTTACTCCTTGGTTCGGTATATTTGGTTCAATGTCAGGTTTTGATTCTTTGGAAGAAGCTTTTGGAGAAAACATTAAACATATTTACGCTATGGAAACAGGTTTAAGCGCAGATCCTGCAATGATTTGGAGAATACCTGATGGCCGTAAGATGGCTCTCATAAGTAATTCTGACGCTCATAGTCCAGTTAAGTTAGGCAGGGAAGTAAATGTTTTTGATACAGAATTAAGTTATTCAGCTATAAGAGATGCTATTATTAAAAAAGACAAATCAAAATTTTTATATACAATTGAATTTTTTCCAGAAGAAGGAAAATATCATTATGATGGCCATCGTTTATGTAAAATCAGTATGTCGCCGGAACAAAGGAAGAAAGTAAAAGGAATTTGCCCAAAATGCGGGCGTAAACTTACAATAGGTGTTTTATCCAGAGTTGATGAATTAGCTGATAAGAAGGATGGTTTTGTGCCTTCTGACGCTATTCCTTATAAAAGCTTGGTTCCATTGAAGGAAATTATTGCTGAAGCTATGGGTATAGGACCTCAGACAAAAGGCGTGGAAAAACAATATCAAACATTAATCCAGAAATTTTCCAATGAATTTAATATTTTATTAGATGTTCCGTTTGAGGAATTAAGTAAATTTACTTTACCCAGGGTTGCAAAGGGGATAAAAAGAGTAAGAAGTGGTAAACTGATAATAGAACCAGGTTTTGATGGTGAGTTTGGTAAAGTTAAAATTTTTCAAGAAGACGAAAAAGAAACAAAACAAGATAAACTTTTCTAATTTTAAAACATGGAGAAAACATTTATCGGATATTTTTTTAAGAAAATTGGTTTTTATTGTTCTGATTTTGCCAGGGCTTATTTTAAAGGAAGTTATAGTTTTCTTTTTAAAATCTATCAAAATTTTTTTTCAAGACTAGAGCACAGAATAGGTTTTATAGTGAATATACGTTATTTTACTGTTCCGCTTTGGCAGCAATATACTTTTGCAGCTTATCTTATAAGTATTCCATATAGGATAGCAAGAATTATTTTAGGGGTATTGCTTTTAATAATTTTAACTCTTTTGTTTTCCGCAATTTATCTTTGTTGGATTCTTTTGCCTTTTTATCTTATTTTAAAAACAATATTATTGTAATAAGGATATATGAATAAAGACGGAAAAAAGCCACAAAAAAAAGTTGAAGGGAAAAAAGAATTGTATTTTTCTGATATCTTTTTCTCTTGGCCTGCTTGGAAAAGATTGTTTTATAAAGTAATTCTTACTGTTTTTATTTCGCTAGGTTTGATTTTTTCCTTTTCATTAATACTTTTTCGAATAGAACCATGGCAGAATTTGGGGATTCTTATCATGTTCTTTTTTGTTTATGTTTTCCAAAAACAAAATTTTTCTGATTTACCATTAACAGAAGAATATCTAAGAAAAAAGAAAATTAATTTAGCTCGTTTTCTTTCTCCACAAGCTAAAAACGTTCTTATTGAAGCAAAAAATATTTCTTTTGCTTTTCAATTAGATTTTTTTCACGCATTATTTTATACGCTTCTCCACAAAAGAGAAATAATTGATGCATTAAGTATTTTAGATATATCATCCGGTGATATAAAAAAGTTGATGGAAAAGATAAAAGAAGAAAAGATTAATAAGAAAGAAATTACAGAAAAAAACTATCAAAAATTTTTAGAAAAGATTGTACATTTAGCTTTTTTTGAAGCTAAAGGGATAAAAAAAGATTGCATAAGCCCTGAATGTTTAATATTAGCTCTTTATCATGTAAATGATTCGAAAATTGCCGATGTTTTTAATTTTTATCGCGTAGAAAAGAATGATCTAGCTATTGCGTTTGTTTTGAATTATCTTTCACGAATAAAAGGCATAGAAGTTGTAAGGGGATTAGCTGATAAAAAAGAATTTGATTTTCGGTTAAAAAGAATAAAAGTTAATCGTTCTTTTACTTCACGGCCTACGCCATTTTTAGACTTATATGGTTTAGATTTTACAGAATTGGCTTTAAGGTTAAAGATAGGCATAATGATTGGTCATGCGCAGGAATATCAGAGTCTTTTAGATCTTTTGTGTCGTCAAGGAAAAAGGAATATTCTTTTAGTTGGTCCAGCTGGCGTAGGGAAGGATACGATAGTTTCATATCTAGCTTTTAATTTGGTTAGAGATAAAACACCTTTTAAATTACGAGATCGTCGCCTTATCAGTCTTTCCCTTTCTTCTTTTTTAGAAGATACAAAAGAGCCATTAGAGGTTTATGACCGTTTAACAAAAATTACAAAAGAACTCTTGATTAATAGGGATATAATTATTTATTTGCCCCAATTCCATAATTATAAATTATTGGCTCAGAAAGGAGGATTTACTGCGTTAGATATTTTTCGGTCATTAATTAATTCTTCATGGGTGCCTGTAATCGCAGCAACAACCCCAGGAGATTATCGTCGATACCTAGAATCAGATCCGATTATAAAAGAGAATTTTGAAATTATTAAGGTCAAAGAACTTTCTTCTGAAGAATCAGTGAGATTTTTAGCCTATCGTTCATTGGGATTACAAAGAAAAACTAAAGTAAAGATTAGTTACAAAGCTATTAAAAGAGCTGTGGTTTTAGCTCGACGTTTTTTAACTTCAATGCCTCTTCCATCTTCTGCCGAATCTCTTTTAACTGAAGCTATTGAAGGAGTTCGTAGAGAAGGTAGGAAAATAGTTTTAGAGCAAGATATAGTAGATTTGGTAAGTTTGAAGACGCAAGTGCCTTTAGAAATTTCTTCAGAAGAAGAGAGAAAAAAATTATTGAATTTAGAAAAACTTATTCATGAACGGTTAATTAATCAAGAGAAAGCTGTAAATTTAGTATCTGCTGCTTTAAGGCAATACAGAGCTGGCTTAACCAGTATTAAAAAACCAATAGGCGTTTTTCTTTTTGTTGGGCCTACTGGAGTGGGTAAGACACAGTTGGCAAAAACATTAGCTAAAATATATTTTGGAAGTGAAAAAACCATGATTCGTTTTGATATGGCTGAATATCAAGACAGAAAAAGCATTAATCGTTTTATTGGCAATCCTGAAGGCACAATAAGCGGATCTTTAACAGAAGCAGTTAAGAATAATCCTTTTTCGTTGATTCTTTTAGATGAATTTGAAAAAGCTCATTCTGATGTTCTGAATATTTTCCTTCCAGTATTTGATGAGGGGAGGTTGACTGATAATCTTGGGCAAGTTATTGATTTTACTAATACAATTATTATTGCGACTTCTAATGCTTTGTCTGATTTTATAAAAGATGAGATAGAAAAGAAGGTTGATATTGATACCTTGTCAGAGAGATTGAAAAAGAAATTAACAAATTACTTTAAGCCAGAACTTTTGAACAGATTTAACGAAGTTGTTGTCTTTAGGCCATTAACGCAAGAACATCTTAAGGAGATAGTAAAATTAAAATTAAATGAATTGGCATTTGCCTTGTCAAAAAATAAAAAAATAGAATTATCTTTTGATAATTCTGTTATTGAACAATTAGCTAAATTAGGATACAACCCAATATTTGGAGCGCGGCCTTTAGATTCAGTAATTAGGCATTACATAAAAGATAATTTAGCCAGCTCTATATTAAAAAGGAAAATTGGCCCAAATACCAAAGTGCATTTTGTTTTTGAAGAAAACGAATTTAAAGTAAAGACAGAATCTATTTAACCCTTTCAACTATTTTTTTAAAAACCGTAGGTTGTTTTTCTGCTAATTCAGCTAAAATTTTTCTATCTAGGCTGATTTTTTTATCTTTTAATGCTTTTATAAACTTACTATAACTCAATTCGTATTTTCGTACGGCAGCATTAATTTTTACCTGCCATAATCTGCGCGCCTCTCTTTTTTTTATTCGTCTGTCTTTAAATGCATGTGTCCACGCGTGAAGAAGCGCTTCTTTAGCTAAACGATATTTTGTTTTTCTGCCATATCTAAATCCTTTAGTATGTTGTAATAAATTTTTTCTTCTTTTATTAGCAATAGTGCCTCTTTTTACTCTTGTCATGATATTAATGTATGTTAATTAATAAAATTAATGCGAATGTTTGATAATAGATTTAACGTGGCTTCCTACAGAAATTGGCTTCTTCCTTCGTCTTTTCACTTTGGAAGAATCTTTAGCTTTTGTATGGCCAAGGCTGCAAGAACGTCTTACAATTTTACCGCTCTTTGTTATTCTCAATCTTTTTTTAAATAAATTTACTCTCATTTTTTTAAGACTGTTATTAATCCACGGGGAACTTTTTTTAATGGCTGGATAATTTTATGTTCCATTTCAATTTTTGTTAGAAATTCGTCTATCTTTTTTTTGGCTAAATCAAAGTGAGCTTTTTCTCTTCCTTTTAATTTCATTTCTATAGTTACTGTTTTTCCTTCTTGTAAAAATTTTTCCACTTTTTTAATCTTTGTGCCTAAATCATGCTCTCCTTCATTAAAACCAATACGAATTGACTTTGGGGAACTTTGCTTGTTTTTTAATCTTTTTTTTCTGAATTCTTTTTCTTTTTTATATCTTAATTTACCAGAATCCCCAAATTTATATATTGGAGGTGTAGTTTTTCTTGTGATTTCAACTAAATCTAGGCCACGTTCTTGGGCCATTTTAGAGGCTTCATCATAAGAAAAAACTCCAATTTGTTTTCCTTTTTCGTCAATAAGGCGAACTTCTTTTAATATCAAGTTTTTTAATTAGTAAAAATTAAGAAGTGGAGAAGGTGGGAGTTGAACCCACGTCTAAAAAGAGTTTCTTAAATAATTCTACAAGCATAGTTCATTCTTTGTATGCTTTTAAGAAAAGAAAGAATGAACAAACTTTTCTTAAAATTTTCCGAAAATGATTTGATTGATATTAGTCGGAAAAGCCAAGAATCAATCTATCTCGATGTTTGTATCCTTTAGAACTACCGAGAATCATCCTAAAGAATTTCCCTTAAAAGGGAATAGCTTAGCCTAAACGATTAAGCATAGGCATAAGCAGGAGTTTGATTGGCATTTATATTTATGCCGCCTTGATTTTTATTGAGGGTACAAGACATCCTCAGCTCGCTTATTTAAAAACTCTCTTTTTATCGAATCCCGTCATCCCCATTATTAAATTTCTCCTCTCTTAGCCCTGTCTATATTTCTCTTAACATCTCTTTTTTTTATTGTTTCTCTCTTATCAAATTTCTTTTTTCCTTTTGCTAGTCCTAATTCAATCTTAATTAATCCGTGTTTATTATACATTCTTAATGGTATTAAAGTCAAGTTTCTCTGTTTAATTTTGCCTCTTAGATATTCAATTTCTTTTTTATTTAGTAGGAGTTTTCTAGTTTTATCAGGGTTATAATCAAGGCTCATATTTTTAGGTTGGAAGGCTGAAATAGAGCAGTTAAGCAAAAAAACCTTATTATTTCTAATAATACCAAAACTGCCAGCTAAATTAGCTTTTCCTGTTTTTACGGATTTTGTCTCCATTCCAGTCAGTACAATTCCCGCTTCTATTTTTTCAAGAATTTCGTAATTAAAATACGCTTTTTTGTTTGTAGCCAAGATTTTCATGTTTTAATTATATCATATAAATTTTGATTTTTTGTCTATTTTGCGATAAAGTAAAGATATATGGAAAAAGTTTTAGAATTTATTCAAAAAGAAAAAGAGGTTTTGGAATTTTGGGAGAAGAATAAGATTTTTGAGAAATCAATAAAACAGAGACCAAAAGAGAAATCTTATGTTTTTTACGATGGCCCTCCTTTTGCAACGGGCTTGCCTCATTATGGCCATATTCTTGCTTCTTTAGTAAAAGATGTTGTTCCCCGGTATTGGACAATGAAAGGTTTTCGCGTAGAACGGCGTTGGGGTTGGGATTGTCATGGCTTGCCAATTGAAAATCTAATCGAACAAGAATTAAATTTGAGAGATAAAAAGGATATTGAATCTATTGGTGTAGAAAAATTTAATCAAGCTTGTAAAGATAGTGTTTTACGCTATGTTGATGAATGGAAAAAAGTAATTCCTCGGATCGGCCGCTGGGTTGACATGGATCATCCCTATAAAACCATGGATTTTGATTATATGGAATCTATTTGGTGGGTGTTTAAGCAGTTATGGGAAAAGGGATTGATTTATAAGGATTACAAGAGTATGCATATTTGCCCCCGCTGTGGAACAACCCTTTCTAATTTTGAAGTTACTCAGGGGTATAAAGATGTTGAAGACTTAAGTGTTACAATTAAATTTAAATTAAAAAGCAGAGAAAATACTTTTGTCTTAGCTTGGACAACTACTCCATGGACTTTACCTGGTAATGTGGCTTTAGCAGTAGGAAAAAACATTGATTATGTAAAAATACAACTTGATAAAAAGTTTTTCATTTTAGCCAAAGATAGATTAGAGATTATTAAAGATGAATACAAAATTATCGAAGAAATCAAAGGCAAAGATTTAATTGGATTAGGATATGAGCCTTTATTTGATTATTTTTCAAAAAAAGATGATTTAAAAAACAAAGAAAATGGTTGGAAGATATATGATGCTGATTTTGTTTCTACAGAAGAGGGAACTGGTATTGTGCACATTGCTCCAGCTTTTGGTGAAGATGATTTAAAACTTGGATGCTTAAAAAATCTCCCTTTTGTTCAGCATGTTGACGAAACTGGTTGTTTTGTTGATGAAGTTACAGAATGGGCAGGAGAAGAAGTAAAACCAAAAGCTGATATTTCTAAAACTGACAGAAAAATCGCTGAATGGCTTAAACAGAAGAACAAACTATTATTTCAAGAAAAAGTTACGCATAGTTATCCTTTTTGTTGGAGATGTGATACACCTCTTTTAAATTATTCTACATCTTCATGGTTTGTAAAAGTTACAGCTATAAAAGATAAGATTATAAAAAACAATGAACAAATAAATTGGGTTCCTGGACATATCAAGCATGGACGTTTTGGTAAATGGTTGGAAGATGCAAAAGATTGGTCAATTTCCAGATCTCGTTATTGGGGAACTCCTTTACCAATTTGGCAATGTAACAGTTGCGAAAACAGTCAAGTTAATTGCTGTGATAATATTAAAGTTTTTGGTTCAGTTCAAGAATTGGAGAAAGTAAGTGGTAAAAAAATAGAGGATATTCATAAACCGAGTATTGATAAAATCACTTTTAAGTGTGAAAAATGTGGTGGATTAATGAAAAGAGTTTCGTATGTTCTAGATTGTTGGTTTGAATCTGGCTCAATGCCATATGCTCAGGTTCATTATCCTTTTGAAAACAAAGAATCATTTGAAAAGAATTTTCCAGCTCAATTTGTTGCTGAAGGGATAGATCAAACAAGGGGATGGTTTTATACTCTAATGGTTTTGTCCACTGCTCTATTTGATAAGCCGGCATTTCTTAATAATATTGTTAATGGAATAATTTTAGCTGAAGATGGTCAAAAAATGAGCAAACGTTTGAAGAACTATCCTGAACCAATGAATATAATTGATAAATATGGCGCTGATGCAATGCGTTTTTATCTTTTAACCAGTCCAGCCATTAAAGCAGATGATTTGCGTTTTTCTGAAAACGGAGTTAATGAAACATTAAAGAAAGTTTTAATGATTCTTTGGAATGTTTATACGTTTTATAAATTATATACAGAAGAAGGAAATGGGAAGTTAGACGTTGATTCTGTTGATAATATTTTAGATAAATGGATCTTATCTAGATTAAATTCTTTAAATAAAGAAATTAATAAAGGAATGAATGAATATGATTTATTAAAAGCAACAAGACCTATAGAAAAATTTATTAGCGATCTTTCAACTTGGTATTTAAGAAGATCTCGTGAAAGGTTTAAATCTAATGAAAAGAAAAAAGAAGCTTCTCTGGTTTTGAAATATATTTTATTTAATTTAAGCAAAATATTAGCTCCGTTCATGCCATTTTTTAGTGAACAGATTTATCAAAATTTAAAAAACGAAGAAGATTTAGAATCAGTGCATCTTTGCGATTATCCTGATGTTAAAGAACACTTAATTGACAAAACATTAGAGCAAGAAATGGAAGAAATCCGAAAAATTGCTTCAATGGCTTTAGCAGAAAGATCGCAAGCAGGAATAAAAGTGAGGCAGCCGTTAAATGAATTAAAAATTCGGGATTGTAAATTAAAAGGCAAAGAAGAATTACTTAATATTTTAAAAGAGGAAGTAAATATTAAACAAATTATTTTTGACGATAAATTAGAAAAAGAAATACAGATTGACACTAAGATTACAATGGAATTAAAAGAAGAAGGTATAATGAGAGATTGTTTTAGGCAAATTCAGGTTATTCGCCAAAGATCGGGATTATCTCCTTCTGATGCAATAACGATATGTTTTCAAGGCGAAGATTCAATTATGAAATTATTGAAAAGGAATGAAAAACAGATGAAGGAACCATTGCGAATAAAAGAAATTATTTGGGATAAGATAGAAGATTTTGATTTCAAAGGAGAATTAATTTTAGATGATAAGAAGATAAATATTAGTTTTAAAAAATAAATTCTTGCTATGAATGGTTCTTTGTGCTATTATTTTTCTACTCTTATACCGTTATTGTTGTATTAAACAGTTAATAATTTATAATCATGGGTGTTCCTGCTCGTCATCATACTCGTTCCAGAACGAATAAACGCAGATCTCACATGGCTCTTAAGCCGTTTAATTTTATTAAATGTTCTCATTGTAAAGAAATGATTATGCCTCATCGCGTTTGTCCTCATTGCGGTTATTACAAAGGTAATGAGGTTATTGATGTGTTAAAAGGGCTTTCTAAAAAAGAGAAGAAATTAAAACAAAAAGAAATAGAAAAAGAAGATTAATTTTTAAACTTTTAACTTTTTCATATGGGGTCCCGACATCTCTCTCGTTCTATTGTTTTACAAACACTTTATGAGTGGGATTTCTTAAAACAAAAAAAAGATGCAAGGGAAATATTCCAAAGGAATTTGAGATTATTAGGAGATGGATTATCTGATAAAGAATACCCAGAACAGCTCTTAGACGGCATATTGAATCAATTGGATCAATTAGATAAATTAATTGTTTCTGGTGCTCCTGAGTGGCCGCTAGGTCAAATTAATATTATTGATAGAAATATTTTAAGAATTGGGATATTTGAATTGTTGTTCAGTGATTCTAAAGAAGTTCCTCCGAAAGTTGCTATTAACGAATGTGTGGAATTGGCTAAAACTTTTGGCGGTGATTCTTCTCGTCGGTTTGTTAACGGAGTATTGGGAACGGTTTATCGTGAGATGGAAGGAGTTATTCATAAAAAAGAAAAGAATGATGCAAGTTGATTTTAATAGAATTGAGAAAATTCTAGGGTTAGAATTTAATAATTTAGATTTATTAAAACGGGCGTTAACTCATCGGTCTTTTTTGAATGAGAATAAAGAATGGGGGGAAATTGGACACAATGAAAGATTAGAATTTTTAGGAGACTCAATATTGGGTTTAATTGTTGCTGAATATTTATTTAAGGAATATTCAAAACTCAGAGAAGGAGATTTAACAGCTTTAAGGGCAGCATTGATAAACAGTGACTCTTTATCAGAAGTAGCAGATAAATTAAATTTAAAAAGATATCTTTTAGTTTCCAAAGGAGAAAAAAATGAATTGGAAGAAAGCCATCCTTATTTTTTAGCCAATGCTGTAGAAGCAATTGTGGGGGCTATTTATTTGGACAAGGGGCTTGATGAGGCTAGGAAGTTTGTAGCAAAATATGTTTTGTCAAAAGCCGAAAAGATATTTAAAACAGAGAGTTATAAAGATCCAAAAAGTTTGTTTCAGGAAAAGAGTCAGGAGAATTTAAGCATTACTCCGGTTTATAAAACTTTAAAAAGCTGGGGACCAGATCATCTGAAACAGTTTAGAGTCGGCGTGTATTTAAAAAAAGAACTTGTCGCTGAAGGAGAAGGTAATTCTAAGCAAACAGCAGAAGTGAATGCCGCGAAGAAAGCTCTTTCTAAGAAAGGATGGAAATAATATGTTTTTAAAGCGCATCATATTAAAAAACTTTAAATCTTTTTCAGGAAAAACAGTTTTAGATTTCCCTTGTCTTTTTACTGCTATAGTCGGGCCAAATGGTTCTGGAAAATCTAATATTGTTGATGCTATTCGTTGGGCTTTTGGAGAACAAAGTTTTAAAAATTTACGCGCAGAAAAAGGCAGGGATTTGATCTTTTCTGGGAAAAACAAAGATTCTTCTGCTGGATTTGCTGAAGTAGAATTAGTATTTGACAATAGTAAAAAGATATTTCCCGTGGAAGTTTCAGAATTAAGTATTTTAAGAAGGATTGATAAGGAAGATAATAATAGCTATTTTTTAAATCGCCAGCCTTGTCGCCTAAAAGATATTGTTGAAATATCAGCTGCAGCTAAATTAGGGCTAAAAGGACTTTCAATCATTAACCAAGGATCTGTTGGGGATATTCTAAAAGTTTCTGCGCAGGAAAGAAGGATGATGCTGGAGGAAAGTTTGGGATTAAAAAACTTAGAGATTAAAAAAGAAAATGCTAAAAGAAAATTACAAAATACTTTAATTAATTTAGATAAGGCTCAGGCCCTTCAGCAAGAAATACTTCCTCATCTGCGTTCTTTAAAAAGACAAGTTAATCGTTGGGAAAAAAGAGAGAAAATTAAACAAGAATTATCTGAAATAGAAAAGAAATATTTTGTTAATATTTATCATCAGATATTGCAAGAAGATACGCATTCCCATATTGATGTTAATAAAATCAAAAAAAGTATTGAAAATTTAGAGAATGAAATTAAAGACAAAGAAAAAGAAATGGGTTTATCAAGCGATAAAGTTGATAAAAGCTTGGAAATCCAAATTGGAGATACTACTCAGCAAATTATCAATCTTCAAAATCAAAAATCTACTCAATTAAGAGTTTTGGGAAGGAAAGAAGTCAGCAGTGAGTTCAATATTACTAGTGAAGTTTTTAAAAAAGAGGTTTTTTCTGTTAAAGAAAAATTACAGTCTTTATTAAACTTTTCTAATTTAGACAAGATTAAAGAAGAAATAAAGAAGATAGTACAGGATATAAGCGCTTTGTTTAATTCTAAAAGAGAAGAAAAAGGAGAAGATATTAAAGAAATCCAAAAAAAGCTAGAAAAAATTGAAGAAGAATTAAAACAAAAAAACAAGGAATTAAATAATTTACAGGAGCAATTAAATCAAAGAAGTTTGGTTTTTAAAAATAGATTTCAAGAAATAGAGTTTAAAAGAGAAGAAAAAGAAAAATTATACAGGGAGTTGCAAAGAGAAGAAATTCTTAATGAAAAATTCCGTTTACGCTTAGAAGATTTTAAAAGACGTTTACAAGAAACAGGATTTCAATTTCAAGAAATTGAAACATTTTATCAAAATGAAAAAGATGCGCAATTAATTTTACCAGAGGAACTTTCTGTTTTGGAAAATAAGATTTGGCGGATAAGAAAAGAATTGGCGGAAATGGGTTCAGAAGATGAAAATATAATAAGTGAATATAAGGATGTTTCTAGCCGCTATGATTTTTTCACCCAACAGACAGAAGATTTAAAAAAAGGCGTAGGAGATCTAAATATTTTAATAAAAGAATTGAATGATCAAATTGAGGAAAGATTTGGCAAAGCAATTGATGGGATAAATAAAGAATTTAATAATTATTTTCAACTCATATTCAAAGGCGGCTCAGCTAAATTAGTTCAGATAAAACAAGAAGTTAATGACAATATTGTTTGGGGGGTAGATATTAAAATTAATATTCCAAAAACTCGTTTAAAGAGCATTGATATGCTTTCTGGCGGGGAAAAAACTTTGATTGCTGTTTCTCTTCTTTTTGCTTTAGTTCATCAATCGCATTCTCCATTGATAGTAGTGGATGAAATAGATGCTGCATTAGATGAAGAAAATAGTCGGCGTTTTTCTGAAATTTTAAAAGCGCTTACAAAGAATACTCAGTTTATTATCATTACCCATAACAGAATGACGATGAATGCTGTTCAAATTATCTATGGAGTAACTTTATCTAAAGATGATAGCTCTCAACTTCTTTCATTAAAATTAGAAGAAGCAGAAGCTTTGGCAGAATAATAAATTATTTACTTGACTTTCTTTTTTAAGTATTTTAAAATAGAAATTATTCAGTGGCTAATATACTGGTCGATAGCTACTTCGGTTGTTAAATTAAGAAAATATTAATTCTGAAATCATGGCAGAAACACACGTAGACCAACAATTGCTCGAATTCATAGTTAAAAGTATTGCAAGCAATCCTGATGCAGTGAAAGTAGAGCGAAAAGTAGATGAAATGGGCGTTCTCCTTTCTTTAAAGGTAGATCCTAATGATATGGCTCAGATTATAGGACGTCAGGGTTCAATGGCTAAAGCATTAAGAACTATTCTAAAAGTAGCAGGAGCAAAGAATAAAGCTAGAGTTAATCTCAAAATTGAGGAACCTGAAGGTTCTTCAAGGGTGAACCGAGAAGACGTTAGTCCATCAAAAGAGGCAGATAAAGCTGCAGATGATATTGTTGAGGACTTAAAGCTCTAAAATTACGCTGAGGCGTGATTGAAAAAAAACAAAAATCGCGGTATTATATAATACTGCGATTTTTAATTATTAATGATTTAATATTCTATGCGTTTTGATATTCTTACAATTTTTCCTGAAATTTTTGATTCTTATTTTAATACTTCCATTTTAAAAAAAGCTCAAAAGAAAAAGCTTATAAAAATTTATACGCACAATTTACGAAAATGGACGCTTGATCGTCATCAGACAATTGATGATTCTCCTTATGGTGGGGGCATGGGAATGATTTTTAAAGTAGAGCCCATCTTTAAAGCTGTAAAAGATTTAAAAAAGAAGAAAATTAAAAAATGTCGCATTATCCTTTTTTCTGCTAAAGGGAATAGATTAACTCAAAAAAAAGCTAAGCATTTGTCCAAATATGATCAATTGATTCTTATCTGTCCGCGTTATGAAGGCGCAGATGAAAGAATTGCTAAATATATAGCTGATGAGGAAATATCGATTGGGGAGTATGTTTTAACTGGCGGAGAATTACCAGCAATGATTTTAGTTGATTCTGTAAGTCGTTTTGTCCCTGGGGTTATTAAAAAAGAATCTTTATCAGAAGAGTCTTTTAATATTAAAGGTAAAGGAGAATATCCTCAATACACTAGGCCAGAAATATTTTATCCAAATAAAAGGAATAAAAAAACAGCATGGAGGGTTCCTAAAGTTTTACTTTCAGGAAATCATCAAAAGATTAAAGAATGGAAAAGTAAGCATTTAAAAAAAATATGATTTTTCTTTCTTTTTCTACTATTGGAAAACAAAAATATCGCATTCAAGCGGAAAAAAGTGAAAAATTACTTAAAACACTTGACAAATTCTTAAAAAAGAATAGAATAAAGACTACGAGTATTAAAAGTTGGCATGTAGATTTTTTTAAAGAAAAAAGCATTACTTCACAAAGAATATCACAATCTATTTTACACGCCCTAAAATTTTATAACCTATTATAATTAGGAACTTTTTTGTTATTAGATGTCTAATCAATCTACAATAAAAAATTTTTCCCGGCATTCTCGGGGAATTTTAGAGCCCCCAAAATTAACTCAATTTCAAACTGATTCTTTTCAGTGGTTTTTAGATAAAGGAATTGGAGAAGTTTTTAAAGAGATATTACCAATAAAAGATTATACAGGAAAAGATTTGGAATTAGCGTTTGAGAGTTATTATTTAGAGCCACCAAAAATATCAGAAGATAAAGCTAAAGAAAAAGGCCTGAACTATGAATCTACTATTCGGGCAAAATTACGTTTAATTAATAAAAAAACAGGAGTTGAAAGAGAGCAGGAGGTATATTTTGGTGAAGTTCCTGTTATGACTCCTCGGGGAACTTTTATTATCAATGGTGTAGAAAAAGTTGTTATATCTCAAATCAATCGTTCTCCCGGAGTGTATTTTTCTTCTGTAAATTTTAGAGGTAAAAGATTATTTGGAGCAAAACTTATTCCTTATCATGGGGCTTGGTTAGAATTTGAAACTGATAGCGATGGTGTTATTAGCGTAAAAATAGACAGAAAAAGAAAAGTGCCAATAAGCGCGTTGCTTAGAATTTTTGGTTTAAAAACAAATGAAGATATTAAAAAAGCCTTTAAAACAGAAGAGGAAAAATCCCCTGTTAAATATATTGAAAACACATTAAAAAAAGATTTGTCTACCAATGAAGAAGAGGGATATATTGAAATTTATCGCCATTTACGACCCGGGGAATTAGCTACTTTTGATAATGCTTATGATTTAATCAATAATATGTTTTTCCGATCTGATAGATATGATTTGGCTAGAGTTGGGAGGTATAAACTTAATCAACGGCTTAATCTTAATACTTCTATTGATGAAAGAAGTTTAATGTTAGATGATCTTACATCAATTGTTAAAGAAATTATTAAATTAAATAATGATACTGAATCTATTGATGATGATATTGACCATTTAGGCAATAGAAGAGTAAAAGCCGTTGGAGAAATTTTGGCAGAGAGGTTTAGAGTTGGATTGATGCGTATGCGCAGAACAATTCAAGACAGAATGGCGACTTTAGACCCAGAAACATTAACAGCTGCGCAATTAATAAATCCCAGGCAGTTAGTAGCTGTACTTCGGGAATTTTTCAATGTTTCCCAGCTTTGTCAGTTTATGGAACAAATGAATATGCTTTCTGAGTTAGAGCATAAAAGGAAAATTACTTGCATGGGACCAGGAGGTTTGGTAAGAGAAAGGGCAGGATTAGAAGTTAGAGATATTCATACTAGCCATTATGGGCGTTTGTGTCCTATTCAAACACCTGAAGGCCAGAATATTGGTTTGGTTCTTTCTTTATCTCTTTATGCCAGATTAAATGAATTTGGTTTTATTGAAACCCCATATATTAAAGTGAAGAATTCTAAGCTTACGAATGAGATAGTTTGGTTCAATGCTTTTGATGAATTAAAGTATAAAATAGCTCATGGTACTGTTGATGTTGATGAAAATGGAAGAATAAAAGAAGAATTAGTTGGAGCAAGGGTAAATGGAGAGCCAACATTAATTCATAATACCGAGGTTGAATTAATTGATGTTTCCTGCCAGCAAATTATTTCTGTTGCTGTTAGCCTAATACCGTTTTTAGAGCATGATGAATCCAACAGAGCTTTGATGGGAGCGAATATGCAAAGGCAGGCAGTTCCTTGCTTAAGACCAAAAGCTCCATTAGTTGGTACTGGAATGGAAGGAAAAATTGCACTTGAATCAGGCCAGTGTTTAGTTAGTGATGTTGATGGAAAAGTTGTTGAAGTTGATGCAAATCATATTAGTATAAAAACAAAGGATAATACAAAAAGAGTTTATAAATTAATTAATTTTGGACGAAGCAACAAAAATAGCTGGTTAATGCAAAAAGCTGTTGTAAGAAAAGGAGATATTGTAAAAAAGGGTACATTATTAGCAGACGGAGCAGCTACAGAAAATGGCAATTTAGCTTTAGGGCAAAATTTATTAGTTGCTTTCATACCGTTTTTTGGAGCTAATTACGAAGATGCTGTTGTTATATCAGAGCGAGTTTTAAAAAATGATTATTTCACATCAGTATATTTAGAAGAATTTACTTGCGATGTTGTAGAAACTAAACTAGGTCAAGAAGTTACAACTCGTGACATTCCTAATGTTTCTGAAGAAAAATTAAAAAATCTTGATGAAGATGGAGTAATAATGGTAGGTGCTGAAGTAAAGGGCGGAGATATTTTAGTTGGAAAGATTTCTCCTAAAGGAAAAGCGGAGTTAACTCCAGAAGAAAGATTATTACAGGCTATTTTTGGAGAACAGATGAAAGACATAAAAGATACGTCTTTAAAACTTGAGCCATCTCGACAGGGTAGGGTTGTTAAAATAAAAACACTTTCTCGTAAAGAGGGTGATAAATTAAATATTGGAGTTATAAAAAGTGTAAGTGTGGAAATAGCAGAATTAAGAAAAGTAATGGCAGGGGATAAGCTATCAGGACGCCACGGGAATAAGGGTGTTATTTCAGTTATAGTTCCAGAAGAGAACATGCCATATCTGGAAGATGGGACTCCGGTTGATGTTGTTTTAAATCCTTTAGGAATTGGCAGTAGAATGAATCTGGGTCAAGTTTTTGAAAATCACTTGGGATTAGCAGCTCGAAAATTAGGATATAGAGCAGTTACTCCATCTTTAGATGGGGCTACTGAAGAAGATGTGAAAAAAGAACTTGTTAAAGCCGGGTTGCCAGAAGATGGAAAAGTGACTTTGTATAATGGTAAAACTGGTGAGCGCTTTGAAAAAGATGTAGCAGTAGGAATAATGTATTTAATGAAATTAGAACATATGGTAAAAGATAAAGTCCATATGAGGGCAATTGGTCCATATTCTCTTATTACACAACAACCTTTAGGAGGACGAGCTCATTTTGGAGGTCAAAGATTCGGGGAAATGGAGGTTTGGGCATTAGAAGGATATGGTGCTGCTTATGCGCTTCAGGAAATGATAACAATAAAATCTGATGATGTATTTGGAAGAGGCTCAGCTTATGAAGCAATAATTACAGGAGAGAAAATTAAAAATCCTAATATTCCAGCTGCCTTTAATGTGATTCTTAAAGAATTACAATCATTGGCTTTATCAGTAAACTTAATTGGAGCAAAAACTGAAGAAGAAACAAAGCAAGAGTAAGCTATTTAGAAATTTTTATAATATTTAAATAATTTATGTTAAAAGATCCAGGAAAAAAAATTAATGATTTTGAGGCGCTTGGTTTGAAAATTGCTTCTCCAGAAGAAATTTTATCTTGGTCATATATAGAGAGCAATAAGCAGCATGGAGAAATTACTAAGGCTGAAACAATAAATTATCGTACTCAAAAACCAGAAAAAGAAGGTCTTTTTTCTGAACAGATTTTTGGGCCAGTAAAAGATTATGAATGTTCTTGTGGAAAATACAAGGGAGCTCATTATAAAGGTATTGTTTGTGATCGCTGCGGAGTGGAAGTGACTCGTTCTTTTGTTCGCAGAGAAAGAATGGGCCATATTAAATTAGCAACCCCAGTAGTCCATATTTGGTTTTTACGCAGTATTCCTTCTAGAATTTCTTTAATGCTTGATGTTCCAATGCTCGCTTTAGAGAGAGTTATTTATTACAACAGTTATATTGTTACTTCTGTGGATGAGGCTGCGAAAAAAAGAGCTTTAGATGAAATAGACACTGAATATGAATCAAAATTAAAAACATGGCCTAAAGACAAAAAGAAAGAGTTAACAGTGTCTCGTAATGGGGCGCGATCACTCTTAGAGACAATAAAACCAAAAGCTATTTTTTCTGAGATTGATTATTTAAATCTTTCAAAAAAATACGGAGAAGTTTTTACAGCAGAAACAGGAAGTGAACCAGTAAGAAAATTCTTGGAGCAGATAGATCTCAAAAAATTAGTCCATAAATTAGAAGAGGAAATTGGAAAAAAACCATCTACAAAATTAGCTGATAAAAAAACTCTTAGTCGCTTAAAACTAGCAAAAGGATTTTTAAAATCAAAAATACGTCCAGAATGGATGTTTTTAACTGTTCTTCCTGTTCTTCCTCCAGATTTACGACCAATGGTTCAATTAGATGGAGGAAAATTTGCCACATCTGATTTAAATGATCTTTACCGTCGAGTTATTAATCGCAATAATCGTCTGAAAAAATTATTAGAATTAAAGGCGCCAGAAGTGATTATTAAAAATGAAAAAAGAATGCTGCAGGAAGCAGTAGATGCTTTAATTGATAATTCAATAAGAAAAGGTTCTGGCACTACTCCGATGCATTCAGCGCAACATCGTCCTTTACGTTCTTTAGCTGATATTTTACAAGGAAAACAAGGTCGTTTTCGTCAGAATCTTTTGGGAAAAAGAGTGGATTATTCAGGCCGTTCAGTAATTGTTATTGGTCCTGAATTAAAAATTCATGAATGTGGTCTGCCAAAGAAAATGGCTTTAGAATTATTTAAACCTTTTGTAGCTGGAGAATTGATAAGAAGAGAAATTGTTTTTAATCCTCGAGCAGCAAATCGTTTAATTGAAGAAGGTTCAGATACTGTATGGGAGATTTTGGAAAATATAGTAAAAACTAAGTATGTTCTTCTTAATAGAGCCCCTACGCTTCATCGCTTAAGTATTGAGGCTTTTCGTCCAAAATTAATTGAAGGATTGGCTATTCAAATCCCTGCAATGGTTTGCCCTCCTTTTAATGCTGATTTTGATGGAGATCAGATGGCGGTTCATGTTCCTTTATCTGAGGAAGCTCAGAGAGAGAGTGAGAATAGAATGTTGTCCACATTAGGATTATTAAAGCCGTCTAATGGAGAACCAGCCATGTTGCCCCGTCATGAAATGGTGGCTGGTATTTATTGGCTAACAATGGATATGCCTGAGAAAGAAAGTAAAGAAAGAAAAGAAAAGATCTTTTCTGATTCAAATGATGCGTTATTGGCTTATGAATATAAAAAAATTAAGATTCAAGAGAAGATTAAAGTCCGTATTTCAAAAGAAAAGAATCAATTGATTAGCACTACTGTAGGAAGAATTATCTTTAATGATGTTTTGCCAGATAAGTTTCCATTTATAAACAAAATTGTAACAAGTAAGGATATAAAAAGTATTACAAAAGATATAATTCATTTATATAAAGATTTTAACAAGAGCGCTGAAGTTTTGGATAATATAAAAAAATTAGGTTTTTATTATTCTACTTTATCAGGAATGTCATGGGGCCTTACTGATTTAAGAGTTCCTAAAGAGAAAAAAGAAATTTTAGCTGAAACTTCTAAAAAAGTTGAAGAGATTACAACTCAATATGAACAGGGGCTTTTAACTAGAGAGGAAAAGAATGTTTTGACAGAAACTCAATGGCGTTATGCAGTTGATAAAATATCAGAATTAGTTTTAAAGGTTTTAAATCCTGATGATTCTGTACATATATTTTTCAATTCTGGAGCAAAAGGAAATTGGGCAGTTGCCGCACAAATTATGGGAATAAAAGGACTCGTAGTTAGTCCTCTTGGTCGCTTGATTGAAATGCCTATCTTATCTTCTCACCAAGAAGGGTTTAATGTTTTGGAATACTTTGCTGCTTCTCATGGCGGAAGAAAAGGATTGGCAGATACTGCTTTAAAGACTTCTTTTGCAGGATATCTTACTAGGAGATTAGTAGATGTAGCTCAAGATGTTCTTGTTAGGGAAAAAGACTGTGGTACAAAAAAAGGATTAATTGTTAACAGAAAGAATGTAGAGAAGGAGAATAAAGATTTATCAAGAATAATTTTTGGAAGAATTTTAAGATCTAATGCTGTTGATAAAAAAGGTAAAATTATTGCTAAAACAGGAGAATTGATTGACGAAAAATTAGTTAAAAAGATAGTAAATTCATCAGTTGAAGAAATATTAATTCGTTCTCCAATCACTTGTGAAAGCCTAGATGGTGTTTGCCAGAAATGTTATGGGCTTGATTTGGCATGGAAAAAACTCATTGATTTAGGGGAAGCAGTTGGTGTTGTTGCTGCTCAGTCTATAGGAGAGCCAGGTACCCAGTTAACTTTAAGGACATTTCATACAGGAGGTGTGGCTCGTGCTGTTGATATTACACAAGGTTTACCAAGAGTAGAAGAAATTTTTGAGGCAAGGATACCAAAAGGTGAAGCGCCAATTAGTGAAGTTGATGGAGAAATAATAGAAATAAAAAAGATAAAACATCAAACATTTATTAGAATAAAACCAAATGAGAAAAAATCTCGTGTTCTTGAATATGTTATTCCCGAAGGAATAACTTTATGGGTAAAAAATGGAGAAAAGATTAAAAAAGGAGCCCAGCTTTGTGAAGGACATATTGATATTAAGAAGCTCTTTAAGGTTTTAGGCAGAGATGCTTGTCAAAAATATATATTAACAGAGATTAAAAAAGTGTATGATATTGCTGGTGAAAATATTAATGACAAACATTTTGAGATAATTATTAAACAAATGTTTTCTCAATTGAAGATTACACATAGTGGTGATAGTGAGTTTATTCCTGGTGAAGTTGTGTCTAAAAGAACTTTTCAGGAAGAGGTTAACAGATTAAAAAAATTAAAAAAAGAAGTACCTAAAGGAAAAGAAATACTGATGGGTATTAAAAATGTTGCTTTAAATTCTGATAGTTTACTTTCAGCAGCGTCTTTTCAGGAAACATCTAGAGTTTTAATTAGGGCAGCTATTGAAGGTAAAAAAGATTATCTAAGAGGCCTTAAAGAAAATGTTATCATTGGTAGATTAATTCCTGCAGGTACAGGGTTTAGAGAATAATATGAAACAAATTTTACCAAAGCATATTGGCATTATGATAGATGGTAATCGCCGTTGGGCCAAGGGGAAAAAACTTCCTACTTTTTTAGGCCATAAAAGAGGGATTGAAAGAGTAGTGGAGATTATTGATTATGCTGCTGAAAAAGGAATTAAAGTTTTAACTTTGTATGGTTTTTCTACAGAGAATTGGAAAAGGCCGAAGAAAGAAGTGGATTATTTAATGGATTTATTTACCAAATTTGCCAGAAAATATGCTCATGATTTTAAAAAAAAAGGAATTCAGTTTCGTCATATTGGAGGATTAGAAGAATTGCCAAAAAATCTTCAAAAGGAAATAAAAGAAGCACAAAGATTGACTAAAGATAATAAAAAAATGATTTTGAACATTGCTCTTAATTATGGTGGAAGAGATGAGATGGTAAGAGCGATAAAAAAGATTATACAAAAAAAGATACGTCCCGAGAACATAAACGAAAAAGTTCTGTTAGATTATTTAGATACAAAAGGATTGCCAGATACAGATTTCATCATTAGAACTTCCGGAGAAATGCGTTTATCTAATTTTTTACCTTTTCAAGGAACTTATGCAGAATTATATTTTCCGAAAATCTGTTGGCCTGATTTTACTAAAAAACAATTTGATTTGGCTATTAAAGAATTTCAGAAACGAGGACGACGTTTTGGGAAATAAGAAAATTAACTTATGTTTTATATGTTTAGTGCTAAGCGCGCATAATATTTGAGTTGAAGAAATTATTGTTCATTGCTATAATTGAAACATTCTTGAACCATAATAAAAATTTTATTATAATTTAATTTGCTCATTTTAAACTTTATCTTTTAAAGTTTAGATAAATTTAACTATTTTAATATATACATTATGGAAAAACAAATACGCAAAATCTTAATAGTTTTTCTTGTTATCAGCTTGTCTGGATCTTTTGCTTTTGGTTTTCTTGGTGGTGTTTTTTCTTCTCGATATCTTGTAAAAGAATCTGCTCAAAATATTTCTTCTGGATCGCAGGTTTTTGTTGGAAAAGATTCTTATGAAATCAGAGTGACTCAAGCAATAAAAAAAAGTGATGATTCAGTAGTAAGTGTGATAGCAACCAAAGATTTGCCAGTAATGGAACAGTATTTTATTGATCCCTTTGAAGAGTTTCATGATTTCGGTCCTTTTGGTTTTCAATTTAAAATTCCACAGTACAGACAAAAAGGGACTGAGCCTAAAGAAGTTAGTGCCGGTACCGGATTTATAGTTGATTCCAATGGTTATATTATTACCAATCGTCACGTGGTTGAAGATTCAGAAGCTCGTTATACAGTTTTGATGAATGATGGGAAAAAATATCCTGCTGAAATTATTGCTCGCGATGCAGTAGAGGATTTTGCGCTTTTAAAGATTGATAAGACAGGGCTTTATCCTTTGACTTTAGGAAATTCTGATGATATTGTTTTAGGTCAAACAGTCATTGCAATTGGAAATGCATTGGGAGAATTTCGTAATACAGTTTCTAAAGGAGTAATTTCTGGTTTAGCTCGTTCCATTCAAGTAATGGATAGTTCAGGAAAACAGGTTGTTTTAAATGATGTTATTCAAACAGATGCTGCTATCAACAGAGGAAATTCCGGCGGGCCATTGTTGAATCTTAATGGTGAAGTAATAGGGGTAAATACAGCAATGGTTTCAGGTGCCCAGAATATTGGTTTTGCCATTCCCGTTAATAAAATCAAAAAATCTATAGAACAAGCAATAAAAACAGGGAAAATTGAAATTCCTTATCTAGGAGTAAGATATGTTTTAGTTACTCCATCTATCAAAGAAGAAAAAAGTTTGTCAGTTGATTATGGGGCTTTATTAGTAAAAGGAGGAGATGGTCAGCCTGCTATAGAGAAAAATTCTCCTGCCGAAGAAGCCAATTTACAAGAAGGAGATATTATCTTAGAATTTGACGGTCAAAAAATAGATTTGAGGCATCAATTGGCTAGTATAATTCGTCAGTATGATGTAGGAGATGTTGTCACATTAAAAGTCCTGCGTGAAGATAAGACTTTTGATATAGAAGTAATTTTAGGAAAATATCCAGATTAAAATTTAATAACTTTGATTTTTAATATTTAATTTTTGTATATGCCTTTAGGAAGATTTACAGCAAAAGCTCAGGCAGCCATTGAAAGAGCCCAACAAATGGCTATGGAAAGAAGTCAGGGAGAAATGCGCGCTCTCCATCTTTTGTATGTTTTATTAGATGAAGAAGATTCTGGATTAAGACATATTTTGGAAAAAGAACTGAAAATTAATCTAAAAGATTTTTTGAAAGAGGCATTAGAAGAAATTATTAAATTGCCCCGTATTTTTTCAGTGGGCAAGGAATTTGGCCCAATGTATCTTTCTCAAGAGATGTTGCAGGTTATAGAAGCTACTGCTAAGAAAACAATGGAAGAAAAAAATGAATTTATTTCTCCAGAATATCTATTTTATGGAATACTTGCTACCAAGAATTCTGCTCAAGACATATTAAATAGATTTGATATTAAAGAAGAGAAATTTTTAGAAGCTCTTCATCGTTATACAAAGGATGAAAAAATTACTGATGAATTTCAAGAAGTTGGAGCCAGTGCTATAGAAAAATACACTCAAGACCTTACCAAATTGGCAAAAGAGAATAAATTAGACCCAGTAATAGGAAGAGAAGAAGAATTGCGGAGAGTTATGCAAATATTATCTCGCCGCACAAAAAACAATCCAATATTAATTGGTGAGGCAGGTGTTGGAAAAACAGCTATTGTTGAGGGATTAGCTCAGCGCATTGCTTCTTCTGATGTTCCAGAAAGTTTGATTAATAAAAAGATTATATCTTTAGATTTAGGATCATTAATAGCAGGAACGCGATTTAGGGGAGAATTTGAACAACGATTAAAAAATCTTCTTAAGGAGATCAAAAAAGCCGGAGATGTTATTATTTTCATTGATGAGATACATACTTTAGTAGGGGCAGGAGCTGCTGAAGGTGCTATTGATGCTTCTAATTTATTAAAACCCGCCCTTTCCAGAGGTGAATTACGGGCCATTGGAGCAGCTACTTTTAAAGATTATCGTGAATATATTGAAAAAGACCCAGCTTTAGAAAGGCGTTTTCAGCCAGTATTAGTTGAAGAATCTTCTATTGAAGAAACAATTGAGATTTTACGCGGATTAAAATCAAAATATGAAGCTCATCATGGGTTGAAGATATCAGATGAAGCTATTGTAACAGCAGTGCAATTGTCTAGCCGCTATATCACATCACGTTTTTTGCCCGATAAAGCCATAGATTTAATAGATGAAGCAGCTTCGTCTTTAAGCTTGGAAATTGGGAGTATTCCTTTATCTGTTTCTGAATTAAGAAATAAGATAAGATCTTTGGAGTTACAAAAAGAAGCAAGTAAAAAACAAGAGCGTGATGGTAAAAAAATAACACAAGACAAGAAAAGAATTGAAAATGAATTAAGAAAATTAAAGAAGAAATACAATGCAATAAACAATGAGTGGAAAAAGGAGAAGAAGATATTTAATGAAGTGAGTAATATTAAAAAAGAGATTGATCAATTGGAAAAAGAGTCGCAGGAGCATGAAAGAAGCGGGCAATTAGATAAAGTAGCGGAGATAATTTATGGAAAAATTCCTCAATTAAAAAAAACATTACGATTCAATGAAAGGTCTTTAAGAAAAATTTCCGAAGAAGAAAGATTTTTAAAAGACGAAGTGACAGCTGAAGATATTGCTCGTGTAGTTTCCAGATGGACCGGAATTCCGGTGACAAGAATGTTGGAAGAAGAGAGTAAGAAATTAGTCAGAATGGAAAAAGAGCTGAGTAAAAGAGTTATAGGTCAGAAAGAAGCTATTTTTGCAGTAAGCAGAGCTATTAGAAGGGCTCGTGCAGGGATATCTGAAGAAGACAGGCCAATTGGTTCTTTTATGTTTTTAGGGCCTACTGGAGTAGGAAAAACAGAGCTTGCTAAAGCTTTGGCAGAATTTATGTTTTCTGATGAAAAAGCAATGATTCGCATTGACATGTCTGAATATATGGAGAAACATAGTGTAGCTCGTTTAATTGGTTCGCCTCCAGGATATGTTGGTTATGAAAAAGGAGGGCAATTAACAGAAGCAATAAAACATCGTCCTTACAGTTTAATTTTATTTGACGAGATAGAGAAAGCTCATCCAGAAGTATTTAATATTCTTCTTCAGGTATTAGATAATGGCCGTCTTACTGATGGCAAGGGCCGCGTAGTGAATTTTAAAAATACAATTATTATTATGACCTCTAATTTAGGAGGAGAATATTTACAAGAAATGGCTTCATTAGGATTTGTTATGGATAAAAAGGATAAAGTAGAAGAACAAAAAGAGCAATTAAAGATTAAAATCCATGATGCATTAAGAGAAAAATTTCGCCCAGAGTTTCTTAATCGTATTGATGAAATCGTTATCTTTAATCCATTAAGCATTCGTGATATAGAAAAAATAGTAGATTTGCAAATACATATAGTTAATCACAGATTAGCAAATAAAAAGATTTCTTTGAAACTGGACAAGGAGGCAAAGAGATATTTAGCTAAAAATGGTTACAGTGCTGATTATGGCGCGCGGCCATTAAAAAGATTGATAGAAAAAGAAATTCTTGATCATTTAGCTGATAAAATTATTAATGGACAAATAAAAGAAGGAAACAAAGTTACCGTCTCCTTAAAGAAAAATAGACTGGATTTATGCAAAAATTAAAAGATTTTTTTTCTTTTGTCGGAATTAGAACGATTTTTTTCTTCTTGATTTACAGTTTTTGTTTGATTAGTAGTATCTTTTTTTCCTTGAGTTTTTTCCCATCTATCTTTTTATGTTTTTTAATAATTGGTCTATGGAAACTATTTCTAGGTCTTTCTTGGTTTAATTTTGTTTCTCTTTTTTTGGCTTTTTTAGAAGCTCATATTTTAGTTCTTTATGCAAAGCCTTTATGGGTAATTGGTTTTATCTTAATATTTCTATATCTTTTTGGAAAAAAAATATTTTTTCCTTTGCCAAAAAGAAAAAGCTCGCAGGAGCCTTTGTTGTATTATCTTTTTTTGTTCTGGGTAATTATTTCTTATGGCCTTTATTTCTTTCTTAATTATCCTTTTTGGTTTGCATTTTTAATTTATGCTTTAGGGTTAATAATTTTTTCCTATTTTTATTTCTTTTCTATTAACGCATTGCCATCAGATTTTTTGCCATCATTTTTTGTTCTGATTCTTATAAACTTAGAATTTTTTTTGCTTTTAAGCTATATTTCTTTTAGTACTTTAGTATTGGGCATACTAAGTATTTTAATTTTTCGTCTTATTATTTATTTCTTCCTCTATAATCGGGAAGAGTCTTTCTAGGATTTTGTTTTCTTTGAGCGTAAAATTTTTTAAAACAAAATCTTCAGCTTTTTTTCTTGTTTTTGAAAAAGGCCTAATGCCTATTCTTATTCTATGAAATGCTTTTGATTTAAGATAGCTGATAATAGACTTAATGCCATTGTGTCCTGCCGGTCCTCGATCATAGCTTATTTTAAAATCCCCTAAATTTATATCTGCATCATCTTGCGCGATGAATATGTTTTTTAATGGTACATTATAGAATTTTTTGAGTTGGCTTATGCTTTTGCCGGAATTATTCATAAATACCAATGGTTTAGCTAAAATAAGTTTTTTACCTTCTTTTTCAGCATAGCTTATTTCAGCAAAGCATTTTTTATTCTTTTTCCAGTCAGGACTATTCCATTTTTTTGCTAAAAATACAACAAAATTACGTCCGATATTATGTCGGTTTTTTTCATATTTTTTGTGAGGGTTTCCTAGGCCAACAAGAAGAAAATTTTTATTCATAAATTTTTTCTTTTATATAATTATTAATTTCTTCATAATTTTCAAATCCTTTTTTTGGTATTAAGATATAGATATCTTTTTCTGACCAGTTATCATACATAGTAGAAGTCATTAATAGTTCATCAGGAGGTTTGTTTGTTATGCTAAGATATTTTATTTGGCCAGAAGAAATATTTTTAACTACAGGGAGCATCTGCCATATTGTATTAAAATCCAAATCAGTGATAATGTGTCCGCTTAAAGACTGCCAAATTTTTAACCAACTAATTAAATTCCAAATATCAGCTAATTTAATAAGTTTATCTTTTAATGCTGCAATTATTTGTTGTTGATGTTCTATTCTATAAAAATCACCATTAGGTGCATAGCGTGTCCGAATAAATTTGATAATCAATGCTCCATCTAAATGGCGCCATCCTGCAGAAAGATGAAAAATTTCTGATGGATTATGAGGGTTTACTAAGTTTGGATCTATAACATCTTTTTCAAGCCAAATATCTATTCCTCCTAAAGCATCAATTAATTTTTTAAATCCTTCCAGATCAAGAATAACAATATGGTCTATAGGTAATCCAGTTATGTCTTCTATTTTTTTTTCTATTAAATTATAAGAATCTGCTTGAGAAAATTTCTTTCCTCTGTTCTCTAATTCATAAAGAGAATTAATTTTAATTCCAGTAGATCCATCTGGAACTTTTACCCATAAATCTCTCGGCAAAGAAATCATTGTAATTTGTTTCTTAGAAGGAATAATGTTCACAACAAAAATAGTATCTGTAAGAAGAGCTCCGCGTGATCCTTCACCTGATATTCCCAAAAAGAGTATATTAATTGGTGAATTTTCTGATCTTAAAATTTCTTTTTTTGATAATGAATTAGGGCTATCATCATAAGAAAAAGTGTATTTTTTCGAATCACTTAATCCGGAAAATAAAAAAAACAGAAAAAAAATTCCACTAATAATTAATCCAATTAGAATGATTTTTTTATTAGTTAATATCATGCTTTGTATAATTTAACATATTTGCTTTGGTGGTTCAATTGTGGTATTATCATTAAGAATTTTTACTAATATGTGGAAGAAAATTCTTTGGGAAAATATAGAAATGATTTTTATCGCTATTCTTATAGTCGCTCCTATAAGATATTTTTTAATTCAACCTTTTATAGTTCATGGCAGCAGCATGGAGCCAAATTTCTATACGCAAGATTATCTTATTATTGACGAATTATCTTATCGTTTTAGAACGCCAGAAAGATATGAAGTAATAGTTTTTAAAGCCCCTAATCATCCAGGTCAATATTATATCAAAAGAATCATTGGTTTGCCTTTGGAATCAATAAAAATAGAAGATGGGAATATAAATATATTTGATAGTTCTGGTTCTCCAATTTCTTTAAATCAAAGTTTTTTACCAAAAGAGATAAATACTTCAGGAAATCTTAATTTAACTCTTGGGGAAAATGAATTTTTTGTTTTAGGTGATAATCGTTTAGCTTCTTATGATTCACGCAATTGGGGACCATTAGATAAAGAATTAATAATTGGTCGGGTTTGGCTTCGTCTTTGGCCCTCACAAAGAATAATGGCTTATGGCTTCTAGAAGAAAATCATTTCAAGCGATTCGTGGAATGAAAGATATCTTGGCAAAAGATTGGCTTTATTATGATTGGATTTTGTCTAATGCTAAAAAGATCTTTGGGCGTTATAATTTTCAAAGAATTGAAACACCAATATTGGAAAAAGCTGAATTATTCACTAAAGGTGTAGGCAAAAAGACAGATATTGTGAATAAAGAAATGTATGTTCTTAAAACAAAAGAAAACAAAGAATTATTAGCCCTTAGACCAGAAGGAACAGCTTCAGTAGTAAGAGCGTATATAGAAAAAGGGATGTTTAATTTGCCTCAACCAGTTAAGCTTTATTATTTTGGTCCTTTCTTTCGTCATGAAAAACCACAGGCTGGCCGTTATCGTCAGTTTTATCAATTAGGAGCAGAGATGATCGGAGATGGATCTTATGCTGCTGACGCAGAAATAATTATTACATCAAGAATTTTTTTAGAAAATTTAGGATTTAAGAAAAAAGATATTTGTTTATCGCTTAATAGCATTGGCTGTTCTAATTGTCGCCCAGCTTATATCAAAGAATTAAAAAAATATTACAGAAAGTATAGCAAGCAGATTTGCGCTGACTGCCGCAGGCGCATAAAAGAAAATCCTTTAAGAGTTTTGGATTGTAAGTCTGAAAAATGCTCACTTATAAAAAATGGAGCCCCAACTGCTTTGGATTATCTTTGTCCAGAATGCAGAGATCATTTTAAGTCTCTTTTAGAGTTATTGGATTATTTAAATATTCCGTATATCTTAGACAAAACATTAGTTAGGGGCTTGGATTATTACACAAGAACTGTTTTTGAATTTTCTATTGGAGATGAATCAAATAAAATTGCTTTAGCTGGAGGAGGAAGATATGATAAGTTAGTAGAAATTTTAGGAGGAACATATAAGCCAGCTGTTGGTGTTGCATTCGGTGTTGAAAGGTTGGTAAAAGAATTAATAGAAAAAGGCAAAAATCTTATTGAACCAAAACCAAGCGTGTATTTGGTGCAGATAGGAGATCAGGCAAGAAGAGAATCTTTTAAACTTTTAGAGCAATTTCGCAAAGAAAATATTTTTTTTGGAGAAAGCTTGGGAAAAGAGAGTATAAAAGCACAATTATCAGCAGCAAATAAATTAGGTGTCAATTATGTTCTCATTCTTGGACAACAAGAGGTTTTAGATGGTATGATAATTTTAAAAGATATGAACTCAGGTATTCAGGAATTGATTCCTTTGGAAAAAATTATTAACGAAGTAAAAAAGAGATTAAAAAAACAAAAGAAATAAATATTGTAAAATTAAGAATTATTTAAATTATGTCAATTACAATAAAAAGAAGACATGGAGAAAATTTAAATTCTTTTTTAGGCAGAGCGTTTAAAATTATAAAAAAAAGCGGAGTGCTTTTAGAGGCCCGTAAAAGAAGATTTTATATCCCAAAGCCTAATAAAAGAAGTGTTAAATCATCTGCTCTTCATAAGATAGAAGTTTTAAAAGAAGTAAATATAAAAAGGAAAAAGGGGATACTTTAAAACAATGGTTTTCAAACCCGAAGTTTTAATATATAATTTAGATAGACAAAATATCCCTTCAAAAAGATTCTTTCGAAGCATTGTTGAAAAATCTTTAATAGAGTTAAAGGAGAAAGAAAAAACAGATATATCTTTAATTTTTGTTAATTCTCGAGATATGCGTCGGTTAAATAATTATTGGCGCGGTAAAAATAAAGCTACAACTGTTCTTTCCTTCCCTTTAAATGAAATTGTTTTAACAAAATCAGGAAAAAGGGAAAAAATACTTGGGGATATTTTTCTTTGTCCTGAAGAGATAAAAAAACAAGTTAAAAAGTTTGATATTTCTCTTAATTTTTTTTATCAAAAATTAGTTATCCATAGTATTTTGCACCTTTATGGTTATACTCATGGCAATAAAGAAAGTCAGAAAAAAATGGAATGTTTAGAAGATAAAATTTTACAAGCAATTATTAAGTAATTAGTAAATATGCGTTCTCATATTTTAGCAATAGATTTAGGCACTTTTGATATAAAAGCTTTGGTTGGCAAAGAAGATTCTGATAATTGGAGTGTTGTTTTGCCGGGCCATAGAAAATCCCGCGGCATTAAAAAAGGAGAACTTGTAAACTTGGAAGAAACAGCAGAAGAGTTGGATAATCTAGTTGCGGAAATTGAGGGAATGCTAAAAAATATCCATTTTAAAAATTCTATTGTAGGAATAGGAGGCCCTAATTTAAAAACCCGTCTTTCTAAAGGCGTAGCCGTAGTTTCGCGGCCTGATCAGGAAATTACTGAAGAAGACAAAGAAAGGGCTGATAAAGCTGCTCAAGCTTTTGCGCTTCCACCCAACAGAACTTTAGTTCAAACTGTTTCAAGAAATTATATTGTTGATGGAGTTGCCAAAGTAAAAGATCCAGTAGGAATGAAGGGATTAAAAATTGAAACAGAATGTCTTTTAATTGATGCATTTACTCCTAATATCAGCTATATTGATCGTTTAGGTGAAATGGTTAATCTGAAATTTAATTCAAAAATTGTTTTACCATTTGCAGGAGCAGAAATTGCTCTTACTGACCAAGATAAAGATTTAGGGGCAATAGCTCTAGACTTAGGCGCTGGTACTACTAGCGCTTGTGTTTATGAAGATGATGAAATATTAGATTTGCAAGTGTTTCCCATTGGAGGAGATAGTATAACAAATGATATTGCAGTAGGTTTAAAAACATATATCGATATTGCAGAAAAAATAAAAGTTAATGAAGGTGTGGCGACCAGGAAAAAAGTTGGAAAGAATGAAAATATAGACTTGAGTGTTTATTTTGAAGAAGGTGAATCTAATGAAAAGATAAGCAAGAAATTTTTAGCAGAGATTATAGAAGCTCGTTTATCAGAAATCTTTGATTTAGTTGCAGATAGGTTAAAAGAAATTGAACGTTTTGGAAAACTTCCCGGAGGCGTGATTCTTTATGGCGGAGGAGCTAAAATACCTTTTATTGCTGAATTAGCTAAAGAAAAATTTAAGCTTCCTGTAAGATTAGCCAATCCAGATATTGAATGGTATAGAGAAAATCCTGATTTATCTTTTGTTCCTGTATTGGGATTGCTTAATTTAATCTTAGAGAGTAAAAATGGTCCAATGCCAGTACCTGGCATTCTTGAAAAAATTTCTAATTTTTTTAATAAATTTTAATAAATTCTATTTCCAGAAGAATAAATTAAGTATTTATGAAGAAAAAACAAAAAATTAAAAAATTGAACAAAAAGTCAAAAGTAACGCCAAAGAAAAAATTGTTAAAGCAAAAATTGGTTCAGAAACCAATTAAGAAATTAAAATTGCAGAAAAAGAAGAAAGAAGAGAAAAAAAATTTTCTTACTAAAAATATTCGAATCAAGATAATAGGGGTAGGAGGAGCTGGAGGCAACGTGGTAACACGGATGAAGGAAAAAAGAATTGAAGGAGTTGAATTTATTGCAATTAATACTGATATCCAAGGTTTGCATAGTACAAAATCAGATATTAAATTACAGATAGGAAAAGAAGTTTGTCGTGGATTAGGAGCTGGAATGGATCCAACTAGAGGAAGAGAAGCTGCAGAAGAAAGTGTTGAAGAAATAAATCAAGCAGTCCAAGGAGCTGATTTATTATTTCTTACATGCGGATTAGGTGGGGGAACTGGTTCTGGAGCTTCGCCCATTGTTGCAAATTTAGCAAAACAATCAGGCGCTTTAGTAATAGCAGTAGTAACAAAACCATTTGTTTTTGAGGGAGAAAGAAGGTTGGAAATTGCTGATGATGCGTGGGATAGGCTTTTTAATGAAGTTGACGCTCTAGTGACTATTCCTAATGACAGAGTTTTTAATATTATTGATGAAAAAACTCCAGTCCTTGAGGCTTTTGTTAAAGTAGATGATGTCTTAAAACAAGGAGTGGAAGGAATGGTTAATTTAATTGCTTATCCTGGTTTAATAAATTTAGATTTTGCAAATTTAAGGACAATTTTGACTGAGGCAGGGAGTACTTTATTGGGAATAGGAAGAGCAAAAGGACAGGAACGGGCAAAAAAAGCCGCGCAATTAGCTATCTCTTCTCCACTATTAGATGTTTCTATAGATGGAGCAAGGCGCGTTCTTTTCAATGTTGCTGGAGGAAAGGATATATCATTAGTAGAAATTCATGATGCAGCAAGAACTATTACTCAATCTATAGCAAAAGATGCACAGGTAGTATTTGGAGCTAGTTTTGATAATGATCTTAGGAAAGGAGAAGTAAAAGTTACTGTCATAGCAGGAGGTTTTGGAGAAGAATTTAGGGAGACAAGCCGGGCTTTACCACTAGAAGTAAAAATTCCTGTTAATGAAGAAGAGCAAAAAGAGAAAACTGAAGAAAAAAAAGAACTTGAAATACCTGCTTTTCTTCGAAGAAAAAAGACAAAAGATAATGAGGAAGAATAAATAAGAAATAAATAACAAATTAGTAAATTTTTTGTTGTTGTTTATTATTCATATTAATTTTATTTCAATATGTCCCCTAAAAGAAAATTTATAAATCATATTAAACATGTTAAAAAAAGAACAGGGGATATTGTTCTTTTTGATAAAAAGAAGATAGAGGAAGTTATTTATAAAGCTTTAACAGCAACTGATGAAGGAGGCAAAGTTTTATCACGGCAATTATGTTCTCGTGTGGTAAAAATTTTGAACAGAAGATTTAAAAAAGAAGAAATTCCTGATGTAGAACAAATTCAAGATGTTGTTGAAGAAGTTTTAATTTTAGAAAATTTAGTAGAAACATCAAAAGCATACATTTTGTATCGTGAACAGCGAAAAGAATTAAGAGAAAGCCGCATAGTTACTGGCGAAGCTATAAGTTTAGTTGACGAGTATTTAAAAGAAAAAGATTGGGAAGTGAAAGAGAATAGCAATATGGCCTTTTCTTTGCAGGGGTTAAATCATTATGTTTCTGCTTATGTGGCAAAAAAATATTGGTTAAGAAGAATTTATCCGCCAGAAGTTAGAAAAGCAGCTGAAAGCGGAGATTTCCATATTCATAATTTAGATATTCTAGCCACTTATTGTTGCGGATGGGATTTATACGATCTTCTTTTAAAAGGATTTGGTGGAGTTTTTGGAAAAATTCAATCAAAACCTGCAAAACATTTTCGTTCTGCTTTAGGGCAAATAGTTAATTTTTTCTATACATTACAAGGAGAAGGAGCTGGCGCTCAGGCTTTTTCGAATTTTGACACTTTATTAGCACCTTTTATTCGTTATGATAATTTAACTTATAAAGAAGTAAAACAATCTCTACAGGAATTTCTTTTCAATTGCAATGTTCCAACGAGGGTCGGTTTTCAAACGCCTTTTGAAAATATTACTTTGGATTTAAAAGTTCCAAATTATTTTAAGGATTTACCTGTAATAATTGGTGGTCAGTCCCAGAAAGAAACTTACAGAGAGTTTCAAGGGGAAATGGATATGCTCAATCAGGCGCTTTGCGAGGTTTATTCGGAAGGAGATGCTAGCGGTAGAGTTTTTACTTTTCCTATTCCTACGTACAATATTACAAAAGATTTTGATTGGAATAATGCAGTTTATGATGGAATTTGGAAAATGACGGCAAAATATGGCATCCCATATTTCTCAAATTTTATTAATTCTGATATGAGCCCTAATGACGCGCGTTCGATGTGCTGTCGTCTTAGGTTGGATAACAGGGAACTTTATAAAAGAGGAGGCGGATTGTTTGGAGCGGCGCCTTTAACAGGCAGTATTGGCGTAATAACCATTAATATGCCTCGATTAGCTTATTTATCAAAAACAAAAAAAGAATTTTTCCAGAGATTGGCTGATTTGATGGATTTGGCAAAAGTTAGTTTGGAAATAAAAAGAAAAGTTTTAGAAGACTGGACAGAAAAAGGACTTTATCCTTATGCGAAACATTATTTAAGTGGAGTAAAAAAGATGAGAGGTTGTTATTGGGGAAATCATTTTTCAACAATTGGATTAATTGGAATGAATGAAGCGCTTCTTAATTTTCTAGGAATAAATATAGGGAATAAAAAAGGAATCAAGTTTACTACTGAAGCACTGGATTTTATGAGGGATAGGTTAGTAGAATATCAAAAGGAAACTGGAAATCTGTATAATTTGGAAGCAACTCCTGCTGAAGGTACATCTTATCGCCTGGCATTACAAGACAAGAAAAAATATCCTGATATTATTACTGCAGGCGAGGAGGAACCTTATTATACAAATTCAACCCAATTGCCTGTAAATTATACAGATGATTTATTTGAAGCTTTAAAATTACAAGATCTATTACAGACAAAATATACCGGTGGCACGGTTTTTCATGCTTTTTTGGGTGAGGCAGTATCTGATCCTAAATCAGTAAAATCTTTAATTAAAATTGTTTTTGAAAAATTCCGTTTGCCATACTTTACTTTAACTCCTACTTTTTCTATTTGTCCTATTCATGGGTATATAGAAGGGGAACATTTTATTTGCCCAAAATGCACAATAGAGCAGCCATGTGAGGTATATTCTAGAATTGTTGGGTATTTGCGCCCTGTACAGCAATGGCATAAAGGAAAACAGGAAGAATTTAAAGAACGCTCTACTTTTAAAATATAAATTATGCTGTTTGGTGGATTACAAAAAACAACTTTAGTTGATTATCCAGGAAAGGTGGCAGCTACTATTTTTACTGCTGGCTGTAATTTTCGTTGTCCATATTGCCATAATCCAGAATTAGTTTTGCCAGAATTAATTAAAAAACAACCAAAAATTACAGAAAAAGAAATTCTTGAGTTTTTAGAAGAACGTCAAAAATTATTAGAAGGAGTATGTATTACTGGCGGAGAACCTACAATTCAATCTGACCTAATAGATTTTATAAAAAAAGTAAAGGATCTAGGTTTTTTAGTAAAATTGGATACAAATGGTTCTTGCCCAAATGTTTTAAATAGTTTAATTGAAGGGAAATTAATAGATTATATTGCAATGGATATAAAAGCACCAAAGCAAAAATACGAGCTTTTTATTGAGGATGAAAATATTGTGGATAATATTGATAAAAGTATAGAATTATTAAAACAGGATAAGGTTGATTATGAATTTAGAACAACTTTAGCCCCCAATATTTTAGAAGAACAGGATATTTTAGCTATTGTTAACTGGATACAATTTGCTCCTCGTTATTTTCTTCAGCGTTTCAAAAATAACAAGGTTTTAAATGAAAAATTTAAAAATCTTCAACCGTGGTCAGAACAAAGGATAAAAAACATATTAAAAAAAATAAAACCATATTTTTCTAAATGTGATATAAGATGACGCCCTCTCCTTCAAGAGTCTTTCGAGAATGCGGGGCGTCTTTTTTAATTGGTGTAGTTTTATCTTATTACTTTTCTTTATCTATTGTTTTCTTTTTTTCTTTTTTAATTTGTGCTTATCTTTTTTTTAAAAGAAAAAAGCTTATTGTTTTAATTTTATTGAGTTTATTATTAGGGGGATTCCGATATTCTTTTGTTTTTGGACAATTAAAGGACACTGCAATTACTAAGGAAGCTCAAATAGAAATTAATGCTCAAATTATTGCAGAACCTGTTTTAAAAGAAAATTATCAAAGGATTGTTATTCCAAAAATTGTTATTTATACAGACAGATATCCACGTCACTATTACGGGGATATTATAAATATCAAAGGAACAGTTAAGCCTTTTGCTGGCTTTCGTTCGTATAATTCTGCAGTTGTTTCTGGGAGAATGAGTTACCCTTCCATAAAGCTTCTTTCTCCAGCTAAGTTTTCTCTGAGAAAAATATCCCTGTTAATAAAAAATAAAATTGTAAATTCTTTACAAAAGATAATTCCTGAACCACAATCAAGCCTTCTTGTTAGTTTGATGTTCGGAGCTAAGAATAATTTAACATCTCTTTTGGAAAAACAGATAAGAAAATGTGGTTTATCTCATGTTATTGTTGCTTCTGGGTTACATTTATCAATAATAACAAAAGCACTTTCTGGTTTTCTTGATATTTTATGTATGAGTAATTCTGTTAATTTTGTTTTTTCCTCTTTGTTTCTATTATGCTTTGCTTTTATGGTGGGCCTAACCCCTTCTATTATTCGGGCTGCTATTATGGCATTTTTATTGGTTTTATCCCGTTTTAGTTTTCGTCTTTATAATTCTTTTAATGCTTTGCTTTTAGCTGCCGTGGTAATGGTTTGGCTAAATCCTTTGATTCTTTTTTGGGATTTAGGTTTCCAGCTTTCATTTTTAGCTACGGCTGGAATAATTTTTCTTTATCCTATATGGAAAGAAAGTGAATTTTGGCAGCAGGATTGGTTTAATAGAAAAGGCCAGATCATTAGAGAGACTCTTCTTTCTACGTTTTCAGCTTTAACATTCGTTATACCTTGGATTATCTTTAAAACCCAGGTTTTTTCTTTAGTTTCTCCAATTACCAATCTTTTAATTCTTCCATTTGTTCCTTTAATAATGATGGGCGGGGCAATTGTTGCAATCTTTTCTTTGTTATTTTATCCTTTTGGGCTTTTTCTAGGGGCGTTGCTGAATTTAATTCTCATTTATTTTTTAAAAGTTGTCTCATTATTTTCTTCTTTGTCTTGGTCGCAGATTTATGTTCCATCTATTTTACATTGGCTTATTATTCCTTACTATATTTTTCTTTTCTCTTATATCTATAAAAAACATTAATTGTTATGAAAAAATCTCTTTTATATCTTCTATTGTTATTAATTTCTGTCAATATTTTTTCTTATTGGATTATTTTTGATTTTTTGTGTAGTTCTAAGGGTAAAGTGAGTTTTTTATCTGTTGGTCAGGGTGACGCAGAGCTTATTCAGATTCCAGCTGGCAATATTTTAATTGATGCTGGTCCTGACGCGAAAATTCTTTCTGAATTAGATAAATCCTTGTCTTTTTATGATAGAACAATTGATTTGTTTGTTCTTTCACATCCTAATAAAGACCATTTTAGTGGTTTGTTTGATATATTGGAAAGATACAAAGTTAGGGCAGTAATGCTTAATAATTTATCTTATCCTGATTCTTCGTTTCAAAAATTACTTCAAGAATTAGAAAAGAAAGATGTCTTGATAATTAAAGGAATAGCTGGTACAAAAGTGAGTTGGGAAAAAGAGGATAATCTTTTGGTGATTTATCCAGAAGCAATGGTTTCTTCTGAACAAGATCCTAATAAATTTAGTTTAATAGCGAATTTAACTCTTGGTAAGAATTGTTTTCTTTTTACTGGGGATATTAGTTCTGCTCAGGAAAAGAAAATCTTACCTTTGATTTCTTGTTTGGGTAATCGAATATTAAAAGTAGCGCATCATGGTTCTCGCTACTCTTCTTGTACGCAATTTTTAAAAGAATTTAATCCTCAAATAGCAATTATTGAAGTAGGGGAAAATAGATACGGGCATCCTCATCCTGATGTTGTTCAACGATTAAAAGATATTAGGGCCAAGATTTTTCGCACTGATTTGGACGGAACAATCCGTTTTAAGGTTAAATAGTTGCCTAATAGTGTTTTTTATTATACAATAAATTATATTAAACCATTAAGTATTTAAAATATGCCCCGTCTTTGGATAAAAGATACGCCACAACAAATTGATAAAGAAATATCTCTTTATGGCTGGGTAGATTCCCGTAGAGACCACGGGAAGATTATTTTTATTGATTTGCGCGATAGAACAGATAAAGTACAGGTTGTTTTTTCTCCTGATAAGAAAGAAGTCTATGAATTAAGCAATAAACTTCGTACAGAATGGGTCATTGAGATAAAAGGGATTGTTAAAGCTAGGCCAAAATCAATGGAGAATATTAAAATTCCAACTGGTAAGATAGAGATTGAAGCAACTGGTTTAAAAATATTAAGCGAAGCCTTAACTCCGCCATTTGATTTATCAACAGATGGCAAAGATGTTAAAGAAGAAGTACGTTTAAAATATAGGTATTTGGATTTGCGTCGTGAGCGTTTAAGTAAAAATATTATTTTTAGGCACAAGATAATCAAGTTTATTCGCGATTTTCTTTCTGATAATGGTTTTATAGAAGTAGAAACTCCCATTTTAACTAAATCTACTCCAGAAGGAGCTCGTGATTACATAGTTCCATCTCGCTTAGAACCTGGAAAATTTTATGCTTTGCCGCAAAGTCCGCAGCAATACAAGCAACTTTTAATGGTAGCTGGCCTTGAAAGATATTTTCAAATTGCTCGTTGTTTTAGGGATGAAGATACGCGTGGCGATAGGCAGCCTGAATTTACTCAATTGGATTTGGAAATGGATTTTCCAACCCAGGAAGATGTTTTAAGTTTAATAGAAAATTTATTTAAACAATTAATTGAAAAAATTTATCCTGAAAAAAAGATTAAGCAATATCCTTTTCCGCGCATTACTTACAAGGAAGCAATTGAAAAGTACAAATCAGATAAGCCAGATTTAAGAAAAGATAAAAACAATTCAGATGAATTAGCTTTTGCTTTTATTGTTGATTTTCCTCTTTTTGAATTTAAAAAAGAAGAAAAAAAATGGGGTGCTGTTCACCATCCATTTACAAGTCCTAAATTAGAAAAAGATGAAACAATTGAGCAGTTGATTGAAAGAATTAAAAAAGACCCAAGCAAGCCGTTTGCCAACCAATATGATTTTGTTTTAAATGGTTATGAGATTGGGGGCGGTTCTTTAAGAATTCATCAACCAAAATTATTAAAAACTATCTTTGAGATATTGGGGCATAAGCCAGAAGATATTGCAGAAAAATTTGGTCATTTGATAAACGCGTTTAAATACGGCGTTCCTCCTCATGGAG
>CAZEMH010000002.1:0-46411 GCA_964513365.1 uncultured Candidatus Saccharibacteria bacterium | reverse complement strand
ATAGAGCACCTCATGTCTTTAATAATAGCATATTCTTTCAGCGAAATAAATCAAATAACTACAATATTCTTGAAAAATAGTAGAAAAACTGATAATATTTAGCATTGAATACTGAATACAGAACAGAGGGGCCCATAGTCTAGTGGTAAAATACCTCTATGGCATAGAGGCGTCGTGGGTTCGACTCCCACTGGGTCCACATTATTTGGGCGTGTAGCTCAGCTGGTTAGAGCGTCTGCTTTACACGCAGAAGGCCTCCCGTTCGAGTCGGGACACGCCCACTAATACTTTTTAGTATTTACTTTAAAAATTTATTATGCTAAACTGGTAATCTGGGTTTGAGCCTGGGTAGCTCAGTGGTAGAGCGTTTGCTTGAAGAGCAAAGCGTCCGGTGTTCGATTCACCGCCCAGGCACATAAACTTTAAAAAATTAAATAATCAATGCATTCTTTAGTAAAAAAAGATAATTCAATTTCTCTCCCCTCAATTGGATCTTTTGTTGAGGGATTTATTTTAGAAAAAAAAGAAGGGGCTTTATTTATAGATCTGTCTCCTTATGGTACAGGTATTATTCAAGGAATAAACTATCTAGAAACAAAAAACTATATTAAAAAACTGGAAAAAGGTACAAAAGTTCTGGTAAAAATCCTTGATTGGAATAATGAAGATGGATTAATAGAAATGGCTTTACAAAATCTAGAAAAAGAAAAAACATGGGAAAAAATAAAAGAAATGAAAAAAGAAAATATAACCTTCCCTTTATTAATCTCGGAAGTTAATGCCGGAGGGTTAATGGGAAGCATAGAAAATATTAAAGGATTCCTTCCCGCTTCACAATTATCAGCAGACCATTACCCTAAAGTAGATGAAGGAAATAAAAACAAAATCTTAGAAAAATTAAAATTCTTAATCGGAAAAAAGATACAAGTAAAGATATTAGATTTTGACCCTGCTGCTAACAAATTAATTTTTTCTGAAAAATTAGTAGAAAAAGATAAGATAAAAGACATTATAAATAAATATAAAATTGGAGATAAAATACAAGTCAGGATTACTAAAATTGTAGATTTTGGAGCTTTTGTAAAATTAGAAGATACTGAAGTTGACGGACTTGTGCATATATCGGAAATTTCTAATCAGCAAACTGAGAACATAGAAAATATTCTAAAAGAAGGAGAAACAAAGGAAGCAAAAATTATCAATATTGATGATGATAAAATTTCATTATCTTTTAAGGCTTTGGAAGAAAAAAGTTCTAAAGAAATAAAATAAGAGTAAAATTGATTATTAAAACCCCGGCTTAATTAGCCGGGGTTTTAAATTAAGGAATGTATTTATCTTACAGCTTCCTTAAGGCTCTTCCCTGCTTTAAATTTTGGAACTGTCATAGCGGGAATTTGAATCTTTTCACCAGTTTTAGGATTTACTCCTGCCCTGGCAGCTCTAGCTCTGGCACTAAAAGTACCAAAACCTGTTATTGTTACTGAATCTCCATTTGTTAAACTTTTAGTAATTGTCTCAATAACTGCTTCCAAAGCTCTACCAGCATCTGCTTTAGAACAACCTACTTTATCAACAATGGATTCAATTAAACCTTCTTTTGTCATTGTAATGATTTTTATAATATTTTGCCTCTTTAGATTAGCCTAAAGAGAGTTCGACCTTTTGCTTTGTCAATATCCTTATTATACCAACATGGCTTAAATAAAGCAAATATGTCAAATATGTACTTACCTAGCTATTTCAATGACTCTTGTTTCACGAATTACTGTAACTTTAACCTCACCAGGGTATTTTAATGTTTCTTCTAACCGTTTAGCTAAATCTTTTGCTAATTTCATTGCTTCGAGATCATTAATTTTATCTGGATAAACAAAAACCCTAATCTCTCTTCCAGCAGAAACAGCATAAACTTTTTCTACTCCATTGAAAGAATAAGCTATTTCTTCTAGATTAGCTAATCGTTTAAGATATGCCTCAATATTATCTTTTCTTGCGCCAGGACGAGCAGCGGAAATAGCATCAGCGGCATTTACAATAGATGCTTCTATTGACTCAACAGGATATGTATCATGATGAGACTGCATAGCTTTAATTATCTCTTCTGGTTGATGATATTTTTTTAATATCCTTCTTCCTAATTCCAGATGAGTCCCTTCAATTTCTTGATCAACTGCTTTGCCAATATCATGAAGTAATCCTGCTTTTTTAGCTACTTCAACATCTGCCCCAAGCTCAGAAGCCAAAGCTGCACTTAGTAAAGAAACCTCTATTGAATGCATTAAAGCATTCTGCCCATAACTTGTTCTGAAATTTAATCTTCCCAATAAATAGATTATCTCTGGCGGCAAATCTAATATTCCAACATCATACACAGCATCTTCACCAGCTTTTTTGATTATTTCCCTTAATTCTGCTTGCGCTTCAATTATTTTCTCTTCTATTTTTGCCGGCTGAATACGGCCGTCCTGAATTAATTTATCTAAAGCCATCCTGGCAATTTCTCTTCTTGTTGGATCAAAACTTGAAAGAATAATTGTGTTTGGTGAATCATCCATTATTAATTCTACCCCAGTGAGTTTTTCAAAATGACGAATATTCCTTCCTTCACGCCCTATTATCTTGCCTTTTATATCTTCTGAAGGCAAATTCATTATTGTAGTAGTAATTTCACTTACATTTGAACGACTGTATCTTTGAATTGCTCCAACAATTATTTCTTTTGCTTTTTTTTCTACTTCTTCTTTCCTTATAGTCTCTAATTTTTTTAGTGATTGCATTATATCTTCCTTGTATTCTTTTTCTGCTCTTTGAAGAAGCTCTTCTTTTGCTTCCTTTGTTGATAATCCAGCCACTTTTTCTAAAGATTCTAATTCGCTTTTTTGAAGTTTTTCTAGCTCTGTCTTTAAATTTTGTATCTTCTCAAAAATTCTTTTGTTTTCTTTTTCTTCTTCAGCTATCTCAATCTGCTTTTTATCAATTAACTCCTCTCGTTGGAATAATCTCTCTTCCATTTTGTCGAGTTGAGTTTTCCTCTTTTTCTTTTCTTCTTCAGATTCTTCTAAAATTTTTGTAGCTTTTTCTCTAGCTTCTAAAACAACATCCCTTGCCTCATCCCGAACTTTCTCAATACGAGCCTTTAATTTAGCTTCTATAGAATCTGCATATCTTTGAGCAATTCTTTGACGAATAATATATCCCAAAAATAGGCCTATTCCAATAGACAAAACAATACTTGATATATTTAATAAAGCCATAATTTTTAATTTAAGGCCTATTATTCCCTATATAGATAAATTTAAGAAACCATTAGGAGCTGATTTGGTTCCATTGGATAAAATACAATACTATAAAAATTTCTTAAATAAAACATTCTGAAAAGTTAATCACAAGAGAATAAATAGTGCCTAGGTTAAAGTTTAAGTATAGAACAATATAAATAATAACAAAAAACTATCCCCTTTGTCAAAGAAAAAGAAATAAGATATACTATAAACAAATTTTAAATTATTCGATTATTATATGCCTCGTTTCTGTTCAAAAATTTGTTTAATAATTTTAGATGGTTGGGGAATAGGGAAAAAAGATTTTTCAAATGCTATTCATAGAGCTGGTACCCCAAATATTGATTGGATTAAAAAATATTATCCTATGATCAGCTTACAAGCATCAGGCATTGCAGTAGGATTACCATTTAACAAAGCTGGAAACAGTGAAGTGGGCCATTTAACTTTAGGCACTGGCCAGATTTTATATCAATACTCTGTTCGTATTTCACAAAGCATACAAAATGGATCTTTTTTCCAAAATCCTGCTTTATTAGAAATTTATAATCATGTTAAAAAAAATAACAGCACATTACATCTAGCAGGTTTGCTTAGTGATAATATTGTTCATAGTTCTTATAAACACCTCATGGCTCTTTTAGATTTAGCTAATTCCTTAAAAATAGAAAAAATTAATCTTCATCTTTTTACTGACGGACGAGATTCATCTCCGACAAAAGCAAAAGAGTTAATAATTCAATTACAAGAAGATTTGAAAATACGAGGGCGTGGCAGAATTGCTAGTTTATCAGGACGTTTTTACGCCATGGATAGAGATAATAATTTTAACAGAACAGCTAAATGCTACAATGCTTTAGTTTTTGGTAAATGTAAGACAGTAAAGGATCCTCTTGTATATCTAGAACAATCTTATAAAGAAGGCATTACTGATGAATTTATTGTTCCAATTTTAATTGGCAATCCAAACCAGCAAGAATCTTCAGAGATTATAAAAGAACAGGATGGTATTGTTTTCTTTAATTTCCGCGAAGAAAGAATGAGACAATTAGTAGAAACTTTTGTTAATCCTCAATTTGACAAATTTCCTGTAAAAAACTTTAAGGAATTAAAAATAGCCACATTTACTCAGTACAAAAAAGATTTTCTTCTTCCTGTAGCATTTCCTCCACAAAAAATCTCTGCTTGCCTATCTCAAATACTTTCTTCAGGTGGAAAACGGCAACTGCATTTAGCAGAAACTGAAAAATACGCCCATGTTACTTATTTTTTCAATGGATTAAAAGAAAAACCATTTCCTGGAGAATATTGGGTCATTATTCCATCTATAAAAACATTGCATATTGAAGATTACCCAGAATTAAGAACACCAGAAATTACTACCCGTCTTTTTCAAGCTTTTGATGAAAATATCTATGATTTTATATTAGTCAACTATGCTAGTCCTGATTTAATAGGCCATACTGGGAATATGAAGGCAGGAATTGAATGTGCTAAAATTATTGATAAAGAAATAGCAAAGATAATAAAAAAAAGCCAAGAATCAAATTACACAGTTATCATCACTGCTGATCATGGTAATTTAGAAAGAATGATGAATCCCTTAACAGGCGAAATAGAAACAGAACATGATGCAAGCCTTGTTCCGTTCTATCTAGTTGATAAAAGATGGAAATTTTCTACTCCTCGCTCGATAAAAGAAATTTTAGAAATAGAAAAATGGGCTGGGGGTATGCTTGCTGATGTTTCTCCTACAATCCTAGAATTATTCGGCATGCCAATTCCTCCAGAAATGACAGGGCAAAGTTTAATTCCATTACTTCAATTACCTACTAAAAACTTTTGACTTTTTCCCTTTATTAACATATAATATTTATATTAATGATACGTCTTTTAAAGAAACTTTTTTTTGGCATTATTCTTAATATAATTGCCATTAGGCTATTAGGCTATTTATTTAATGATTTTCATTTTAATGGGACATTAGAGCAGCTAATTATTTTTGCTTTCATTCTGTCGCTTCTTAATTTATTAATAAAGCCTATACTGCGATTTCTTTTCCTCCCGCTTATTTGGATAACTTTTGGTATTTTTGCTTTAGTTATTAACATTATTCTTTTAAAAACAGCTTCTATTTTAATGCCAGTATTAATAATAGAAAGTTATTTTACTTGGTTTGCTGCATCGGTTATAATCAGTATCTTTAATTCTTTTTCATATAAGATTAAATAATAACTATGAATCAATTTAATTTAGCTATTGCTCAAATTGTTATCGGCGTCATTCTTATAGCGCTTGTGCTTTTACAACAGCGTGGCGGAGGCATGGGAGTATTAGGAGGAATATCATCTCAATTTTATGGCAGCCGAAGAGGCTTAGAAAAAACAATTTTCATATTCACGATTATATTAGGGGGTTTATTTATTGCTCTCTCAGTAATTTCATTCCTGATTTAATTTTTTCGTTTATTTATTTTAATGAAAACCATTTTTAATTCTTTGTTTAGAAAGTGGTTAAAATTACCATCAAAAGAAAAAGCTCTCAGCTTCTTGTTTTTGTTTCTCTTACTTGCCGGCATTTTTCTTTTAATCTTTAATTTTGTCTGCAGATTTACTACGCTTGAACCACAAAAAGGAGGAGTTTTACGTTTAGGCGTTATTGGCCGTCCATCTTATATCAATCCGGTTTTAGCTCAATCTAATGATTATGACAAAGACCTGATAGAATTAATTTATGATGGCCTTTATTCAATTGACGGACAAGGAAAATTAATTACCAGCTTAGCAGAAAAAACAGAAATTAGTGAAGATGGCAGGACATACATCGTTTTTCTTAAAGATAATGTTTATTGGCATGATGGAATGGCTTTTACAGCAGATGATGTAATCTTTACAATTGAAACAATTCAAGACCCAAGAATAAGAAGTCCTTTAAGATTAAATTGGGGAGGAGTTATTGTAGAAAAACTCGGGACTCATGTTGTGCGTTTTAATCTTAAAAATCCTTACCAGCCTTTCCTGCAAAATCTTACATTAAAGATACTTCCAAAACATATTTGGGAAAATATTGAATCAAGAAATTTTCTATCAGCTGATTACAACCTTAAACCAATTGGAACAGGGCCATATCTTTTTGATAGTTTAGAAAAAAACAAAGCAGGAAAAATAATTAGTTACTCTTTAGCAGCTAATGAAAACTATTTCCAAAAAGAACCATTTATTTCTAAATTAATTTTCCGCTCTTATGATAATTATGATTTGGCTAAAAGCGGATTATTAAAAAAAGAGGTTGATGGTCTTTCTCCTATACTAATTGAAGATGTAGATTTTTTTAAAAACAAAAAAAATATCCAAATTGCTTCCTTGTTTCTTCCTCGTTATTATGCAGTATTTTTAAATTCAAAAAAATCTTTATTCAGCCAAAAAGAAATTCGTAAAGCATTGGATTTAGCAATACCACGTCAAGAATTAATCACGGAAATATTAAAAAACCAAGCTTTTCTTTTGGGAGGACCTTTTACTACGGGATTTCTAGGAGAGGAATTTAATCTTTCACCAGAATATTCGCCAGAAAAAGCAAAAAAGATTATTGAACAGTTAGATGAAGATCAAAGAAAATTTATCCTTTCTCTTCCTGATAATTTTGAACTAATTAGAGTGGCTAATTATTTAGCAACTTACTGGGAAGAAATAGGAATTTCTGTAGAATTACAAATACTTCCATTAGCTACTCTTGAAAAAGAAATAATCCAAACTCGATCTTATGATGCATTACTTTTTGGAGAAATCATTGGACAAGATCCTGACCTGTTCTCTTTTTGGCATTCTTCTCAAGTAACTGATCCTGGCCTTAATCTCTCCGCTTATCAAAGCAAAGATTTAGATGAGCTTATAGAAAGAATGCGACAAGATTTTAATGAAGAACAGCGAATAAATGATATGAAAATGATTCAGGAGATGTTCTTTGAAGATAAGCCAGCTCTTTTCCTTTATAACCCATTTTATCTTTATATCCTCCCGCAAAAAGTTAAGGGAAATAACACTCAATATGCCAATATTCCATCAGAAAGATTTACTGATATTGAAAATTGGTATATATACACGAAACGTACAATTATAAATAAAAAATAATGAATTTGCCGCGGTGGCGGAATTGGTAGACGCGCACGGTTCAGAACCGTGTCCCTAGTTTTTGGGATGTGGGTTCAAATCCCACCTGCGGCACATAAAATAAAAAAAATAAAAAAATGAAACGCAAAAAATTTTACAAAAGAACAAAAACACTCTCTAATCCATTAAAAATTATTCCGTTAGGCGGGCTAGAGGAAATTGGACGCAATATGACTCTTTTTGAATATGATAACCAAATCCTGATTGTTGATATGGGGCTACAATTTCCTGATGAAGATATGCCTGGTATTGATTTCATTATTCCTAATATCGAATATCTGACTAGCCATCCTGAGAAAAAAATATTAGGAGTTTTCATTACTCATGCCCACTATGACCATATTGGGGCTATACCCTATCTAATTGATAAATTAAATTATCCAACTATTTATGCTCCCCCTTTAAGCCGTGGCATAATTCTAAAAAGACAAGAAGATTTTCCTAATTTAAATAAATTAAATATTGAGAATATAAGTCCAAATAAATTTACAACATTGGGTCCCTTTAAAATTTCTCCGTTTCATTTAAACCACAATATACCTGATACTTTAGGATTAGCTATTAATACACCGCATGGATTAATCATGTATGCAACTGATTTTAAGTTTGATTTTCAGCCTATCGGTGATAAACCAGCAGATTTATCACGAATTGCCATACTCGCATCACAAGGCGTACAACTTCTAATGTCTGACTCAACTGGAATAGAAAATCCAGGACATTCTATTTCTGAAAAAACCATAATGGATAATTTAGACACTCTTTTTGCGCAAACAAAAGGAAGGATTATATTAGCCACATTTGCTTCATTAATTAACAGGCTTCAGCAAGCTATCTGGTTATCAGAAAAATATAATCGCAAAATCGTTATTCAAGGTTATGCCATGAGAACTAATTTAGCTATTGCGGAGAAATTAAAATATATAAGTGTTAAGAAAGGAACTATAATCAATTGGAAAGAAGCAAATCGGCTTAATCCACAAAAATTAACAATATTATGTACTGGCGCGCAAGGTGAAAATGAAGCCACTCTGATGAGAATAGTAAATAAAGAGCACAAGTATTTAAGAATACAAAAAGGAGATACTGTGATCTTTTCTTCTTCTGTCGTTCCAGGAAATGAATTGGCTGTTCAAAACTTAAAAGACAATTTAGCAAAACAAGGCGCTAGTATCTACCATTATAAAATGGTTGATATTCATGCTTCTGGGCATGGCTATCAAGATGATTCAAAAATGATGATTAATCTTACAAAACCGCGTTTCTTTATGCCTATTCATGGTCATTTTTCTATGTTAAAACTTCATAGCGAAGTAGCAGAATCTTTAGGCATTAGCAAACAAAATATTGTAACAGGAACAAATGGCCAAATAATTGAATTAACAAAAAATAAAATAACTGCCACTGAAAAATTCGTTCCAACAAACTATATAATGGTTGACGGATTAGGAGTAGGAGATATAAAAGAAGTAGTGCTTCGAGCAAGACAGACCCTTTCTAAAGATGGAATATTTATTGTTATTGCTTTAGTTGATAGAAAAACGGGTTTACTTCACAACAATCCAGAAATTATCTCTCAAGGATTTGTATACATGAAAGAATCAAAAGAATTAATAAATCATGTTAAAAAACTGGTTAGAGAAGTTGTTAGCCATTCCACTAGTGGAAATACATTTAACGAAAGTTATATCTGTAACAATTTAAAAGAGCAGATTGGTTTATTCCTGTTTAAAAAAACACAACGCCGACCAATGGTGTTGCCAATTGTTATCGAGATCTAAAATAATAATTTAAAATTTAATTCTAAACAAACGCAGAGCATTATTAAACGTAGCTTCCTCTATTTCTTTTAGAGGAAGTTTTTTTATCTCAGCAATCTTTTTAGCTACTTCCTTTACATAAATTGGCTCATTTCTATCACCTCTATAAGGAACTGGCGCTACATAAGGAGCGTCTGTTTCAATTAATATCTTTTCAAGCGGCACAGCTTTAATAATATCGTTCATTGTTTCTGAATATGTAATGATGCCTGAAAAACCCAAATAAAATCCTTTTTCTAATATTTTTTGCGCCTGAGTTATATTACCAGTAAAAAAATGAAATACTGCCTCTCCTTTATATTTTTCTTCTTCTAGAATTATTAGAGCTTTTTCATATAAATCGCGTATATGAAGAGATAAAGGTAAATTATATTTTTTTGCTATCTGAATTTGTTTTCTAAATTCTTCTTCTTGGGTTTTTTTATATTTTATTCGGTCCTTTTCAGAAAAATCTTTCAAATAACTATAATCCAGCCCGCACTCACCAATGGCTATTACTTTTGATTCTTTTAAAAGTAGCTCAAATTTTTCATTAAAGGTTTCTGCTTCAGATACATTCCCATTGGTATTTATTGCTAATTCATTTTTGTCTATTTTCGTTGGTATTGTATGGCTAGGATGTAAACCTACAGTAGCCCAACAATTTTCATATTGTTGAGCAATTTCTACTGCTTTTTTGGAAGTTTCATAACAAGTTCCTACATTAATCATAAAAACACCCTGTTCCAGAGTCTTTTTTATTATTTCTTCTCTATCTTCGTCAAAAGCAGCTAAATTTAAATGCGTATGGGAGTCAAAAAACATAATTAACTTTATGATTCTTTTTTTGGAAATAGAGGCGATTGTTTTTTAAGTAAAACTTTTTGTGACAACCAGCTTTCTTTTGATATATTTTGTAGTTTAAGAAATTCAAGTATTTTTTTAGATGTTTCAGGCATTATCGGAGAAAGCATTAAAGAAATATTTCCTAATATATATATTAATTCACCTAAAATCTTTTCAAATTCTTTTTTATCGCTTATTTTTTCCCATGGTTTTGTATCGCTGATATATTTATCGCAATAAGAAATTAAACTCCAAATAGTTGCTAAAGCGTCATTAAAACAAAATTCTTCCATCTGTTTTTTATAACCGCTCCAAGATTTAGTAACCAAATCAGTATCCAAACATTGAACCAATATCTGTTTTCCGTACTGTTCCCCTAAAGCTAAAACTCGTGAAAGTAAATTACCTAAACCTTGCGCTAAATCGCTATTATAACGTTCTTTTAATCTAGTCTCGGAAAAATCACCATCTTCAAAGGGAGAAAACTCCCGAAGAAGAAAATAACGCACTACATCAGCGCTATATTTTTCAACTAACTCTACAGGATTAATAATATTTCCTAAAGATTTTGACATTTTTTCTCCCTCAACAGTAATAAAACCATGAACAAAAATAGTTTTAGGCAGAGGCAAACCAGCTGAAAGCAATAAACTGCTCCAAATAACACTGTGATGCCAAATAATATCTTTTCCGATTATATGGTAAATTTCATTTTGATCCGACCAAAATTTTCTAAATTTCTCTTTTGGATAATCTAAAGTGGATAAATAATTAATTAAAGCATCTATCCAAACAAACAAAGTAAATTCTTTGTCCCAAGGTAAAGGAATACCCCATTTAACATTTCTACGAGAAATACTTAAATCCTGGATAGGTTCAGAAAGGCGATTAAGAATTTCCTTCTTTCTGTTTTCTGGAATAATAAAGTTGGGTTTCCTTTGAATATATTTTAATATTTTCTCTTGGTATTTACTCATCTTAAAAAAATATGTTTCTTCCTCAACTTGTTCTAATGGTAAATGATGAATGGGACACTTTCCATCCAAAGTGTCTTTTGGTAAATAATAAGTTTCACATTCTACGCAATAAAGACCTTTATATTTACCTTTGTAAATATCTCCTTTTTGATAGATTTTCTTAATTATCTCTTCTACTACTTTTATATGTCGTGATTCAGATGTTCTAATAAAATCATCGTAAGAAATATTCAAAGATTCATCTAGATTCTTAAAATAGCCACTCATTTCATCAATAAATTGCTGAGGTGTTTTTTTTACTTTTTCTGCGCTCTTTTGAATCTTCAAACCATGTTCATCGGTTCCAGTACTAAAATATACTTCTTTTTTCTGAAATCTAAAGTAACGCGCCAAAGCATCAGCTTGAATTTTTTCTAAAGCATGCCCGAGATGTGGCCTATTAGAAGGATAATCAATAGCAGTGGAAATATAAATGTAAGGTTTAGACATGAAAAGTTTGTTTTTAGGAATTACGTTTATTTATGTTTTGTTTTAAATTAAAGAATTTTTTATTTCTTTCTTTGATATTTTTTTGAGCTTTTAATAACCCCCGAATTTTTGCAGAATGCTTAAGATATGGGCTTATTAAATTAAATAATAACAGAAGAAATTGTTTTTTATTGATATGTAATATCCAATAAATATGATTAATTGTATAGCCCTCCTTAGTAGTATACCCTAAATGCGTTCGGCTTTCAGTCATCCTCGGTACTTCTATTCCCCATCGGATAAGTCTGCCTCTTATTTGTTTTAGGAGTTTATCATTATAATTTCCTAAAGAATAGAAAGCTTGTCCTCTTGATGTCACTGAAATACATCCTTCAGCATCAGTAAAACCTGCTAAAAAAGAAAAGAAATATCTTTTATTATTTAAAATCCAACCATCTAAAGATTTTCTCTTTTCTAACAAAAAACTGAAAGAATCATTAACAGAACACTCTATTTGGACGGCCTTTATTCTATTGGGTTTACTAATCCAAACTCTTCCGTAAGATTTAAATAAATCTGATATAAGTTTTATCTGTTCTTTCTTAGTAGAGCTACAATCAATGTGAATTGTTTCACTATTTTTATATACTTTTCTTACTCTTAAATCCCCAATTGCGAAACCAACAAGATAAGCTTTTTTTGTGTTATTCCCATTAAAATTCTTTCGTGGATAAATAATATGAGATTGCGCCAGATTTCTTATTTGAATATTGTATTCAATAAGTTTTCTATAGATTGTGCTCCTGGATATTTTCAGAATCTTTTCTATCTGCCAAGTAGATAATTTATCTTTAGTATATAAATCCCTCAGTTTTTTCTTAGAAAGATTAACCTTATTCCAAGAAGATCTCGTTTTTATATTAAATCTTTTCAATCTCTTCCATATTGTTCCCTGAGAACAATTATAGAATTCGGCTATATCATAAGTAGTGAGTTTTTTATTTAAATATAAATCTTTTAAATCAACTTTTGATATTAAAATACTTTTCATATACGATGGGGCTATTTTACAAATATGATTGGATTATTTTTACAGAAGTTTTTTCTGTGGCAAATAAGCAGTAATACGACCTGTCTGGATATCTCTAATCAATTCGATTGCAGCCGCTGCCAATGGCAAAGCAATAATAATTCCGGCCACTCCAGCTAATTTTCCTCCTATCAAGACAGCTAAAATAATTACTAAAGGATTTAACTTCATTGTTTTCGCTCGCAATACAGGACTAATAAAACCTTCAATAGCTTGAATAACAATAAAAATAATTAGTATTGAAATACCCAGGAATAAGCTTTGACTTATTCCAACTAAAAACGCTATGAAACCAATAATTAAAGGACCTACATATGGAATAAAATCAAATAAAGCTGCTAATATCGCTAAAAATTCAGCCTGAGGAACTCCTAAAATTTTTAAACTAATAAAAACTAATACCCCAACTATACAACTAAGAATTAATTGGCTAAAAAACCAACTTCCGACTTTGCGACGTGTTTTCCCCCAAAGATAGACTGCATAATCTTCATAAACATTTGGGAAAATTAAACGAATTGCTTTCTCTATTCCTTTTTTTTCTGTATTAATGAAAAAAGACAGAAGAAGAACAAAAAAAGCAGAAAAAGCTCCTCCTAAAATCTTCGTGAGTAAATTACCAGACTGAAGCAAAAATTCTGATAGTTGACCTTGAGAAATACCTAATAAACTTAGCCAATTTTGTATTGGAAACTCTACAGATTGCCATCCTTGCCATAGCTGAAGAAAAGTTCCTTTATCCATCCATGACGGGAAAAAATCCAAAAACCCAACTATATAATTATTAAAAACCGGAATAAATAAATAAGCAATCAATCCTAATACACTTAAAAAAATAAAATAAATGATAAAAGTTGATAGCCAGCGATTTTTCCATTTTTCTTCGAAATAATCTATCGGCCTATCCAAAAGCGAAGCCACAATAAAACCAAGTAGAATTATGAAAATAACCTGCCGAAAATACCAAGCCGCGATAAAAGCTAATAAGATAATATAGAGCCGTAGAATACTTTGCCAGGAAATATCTATATTTTGAGTTGTTTTAAACATGGAGTAATTTTAATAATTTTTGTTTATTTTTATAAGGACCTATTAAAGCCAAATTGAGAGATTGAGTTTTTAATAAATCTTTTGCCACTTTTTGAATGTCTCGCGCAGTAACTTGTTTAATCTTTTTTAAATATTCTTTTGGCGTTTCTATCTTTTTCTTTAATAATTCCTGAAAAGCAAAATAGTCAGCTACATTATGAACATTTTCTAATCTTAAAGCAAGCTTTCCAGTAATATAGCTTTTAGCTTTTTTCATGTCTTTAATATCAACTGGTTTAGTTTTAAATTTTTTCCATTCTTCTAGAACAGACTTAATTACCTCTTCTACGCGATTATTATCTATTCCTGCCGCCACTGTCCAAAAACCATGGTCAGTAAAACAAGAAAGATTACTGTGTATATAATAAGCCACACCTAATTTTTCCCTAATAGTCTGAAACAGAATACCGGACATACCTCCATCAAAAATAGAGTTTAAGACTTTTAAAGCATAAATTCTTTTATCAAATAAATTTATGCCCCTAAATCCTAAAATTAAATGAGTTTGATCTGTTTCTTTATTTTTTATAAACACTTGCGGCTTATTTTGTTTTTCTTTTACTAATTCTTTAGTCTTGCCCCTTCCTAACTTAATACCATAAAAATAATCTTTTACCTTCTTAATAATTTGTTTTTCATTAAAATTTCCACTGACCACAACTAGAGTAGATTTGGCTCTATATTGAGATTCATAATATTTAAGAAAATCCTCTCTTTTAAAATTTTTAATATTTGTTTTTGTTCCTAAAATAGAACGCCCGACTGCTTGATCTCCGTATAATAATTTTCTCCAAATCTCCCACACATATCTTGAAGGTTCATCTCTGTACATGTTAATTTCTTCAATTATTACTCCTTTTTCTTTCTTTATTTCTTTTTTAGGAAACTGAGAATTTAAATAAATATCAGAAATAATATCTAAAGCTAAATCCTTTTTTTGCTGCGCTACAAAAGTATAATAACCTGTATATTCTGCACTTGTAAAAGCATTATAATATCCACCAACAGCATCTAATTCTTTGACTATGCTTAAATTTGAAGGACGCTTCTTGGTTCCTTTGAAAGACATATGCTCCAAAAAATGGGAAATTCCATTGTTTTCTTTATCTTCAAAATCAGCTCCTGTATTAACGAGAACTGTTATTTGAAAAGAAAGTGATTCTTTTGAAGGAACAGTAAGAATCCTTAATCCATTATTTAATTTTGTAAGTTTAAATTTATACATTTAGTTGGTCTTTTATCCATCCAATAATTTCTTCTATTTTAATTCTTTGCTGCTCCATGGTATCCCTATCACGAATTGTCACGGTATTATCCTCCAATGTCTGATAATCAATCGTAATACACCAAGGAGTTCCGATTTCATCCTGACGACGATATCTTTTTCCGATATTGCCAATGCTATCCCACATTGTCATAAATTCGGGCTTTAAAAGATTAAAGACGTATTTAGCCTTTTCAGTTAAATTATCTTTATTTGCGACTAAAGGAAAGACCGCCACTTTATATGGAGAAAGACTTGGTTTAATTTTCAAAAATACTCTTGTTTCATCTTTTACTTTTTCCTCTTGATAACTTTCCGCTAAAATAGCTAAAAATGTCCTTTGAAGACCGCCTGAACATTCAATAATATTTGGAATAAACCTTGTTTTGCTTGCTGGATCAAAATAATCAAGCTCTTTTCCAGAAAATTTTCCTTGTTGCTTTAAATCATAATCAGAACGATCATGAATTCCTTCTAATTCTTCAAACTCATTGAAAAATTTGTACTCAATATCCCACGCATCTCTAGCATAAAAAATTCTTTCTTCAGAAGAATGCTGCCTCCAACGAAGCCTATCATTACTTAAACCAATTGTATCGACATACCAATTAAATCTAATATTTTTCCATTCCTCATATTTTTTTTTAGCTTCTTCTGGTGAACAAAAATATTCAATATCCATTTGTTCAAATTCTCTCACCTTAAATAAAAACTTACCTAATGTAATTTCATTGCGAAAAGCCTTGCCAATTTGCGCAACACCAAATGGAATTTTTGCTCCCATAGTATCTCTTATTGGCAAAAAATCAAGATAGATATTCTGACACGATTCACCCTTAAGATATGCCTTCGTTTTTTTTCCTTCAATTGAGCCTACCTCTGTTGTCATTAAAAGATTAAATTCTTTAACATCTGGAATTAAATTTTCATTACAATCCGGGCAAGTTAAACTTCCTTGTTCTAAAACATTCCATTTTCCCGTCTTATTATCTTTTTCTAATTTCCACCCTTCTAATTTATCTGCCCTAAATCTTTTTTTACATGACGGACATTGTATTAAAGGATCAGTAAAAGCGGTAGTATGTCCACTTGCTTCCCATGCCTTTGGATGCATTAAAATGGAACCATCAATTAAATACATATCATTTCGTTCTTGAACCATTTTTTTAATCCAGACATCCCGAATATTTTTAGCTAAAAGCGAACCTGTCGGCCCAAAATCATAAATATTGGCAAATCCACCATAAATTTCAGAAGAAGGGTAGACAAAACCACGCCTTTTACATAAAGATATAATTTTTTCCATTAAATCATTACTTTTTGTCATTGATTATTAATTATTATTTTTTACGGCCTCACTACTCCATCACCAGGAAAAACAGTTTTATCTGTTAATTTAGTAGACGTAACAGCAGGGTATGTAAAGGAAATATTTTCCCCTGTAAATGCATCAATAGCTGTAAAGGTTGTTTTATCAATCAAATCAATTTCCTGATTTGCATGAGATGATGAAGGAGTAACTTTAATTTGAAAAACAAGTTCTGATGCTTTAGTTAAAACCCCTGAACCAGCAGAAACTGAAGGAATAGTCCATGAAAGCTCTCTTGTTGCAGAATCATAATGAGGAGGATTCTGCCCATAATCTCCTGCAATCTGACCAGTAAATTCCGCCCAAAGAGGTAATGTAGTCTTTACTGTTATATCCCTTAGCGCATTAAAACTATTAACAACTCTCCAATGGATAGTAAAATCAGTTGACTCATTAGCTTTTAAAGGAAGTGTTCCTGTATTAGCGATCCTTGAAGAAGCATCACGAAAATAACTACCAATCGCTACATTGCAATCTGAATTAAGCTTGATTGTATTCAAGGCAGCTGCACGCGGTAATTCAGAAACTTCCAACTGTTCTGGAATATTAGAACTTTCAATACTAGTATGTGCTTCCAAAACTATATTTTTCTGAGCTAAACTTTTCATTGGCCAATCTTTTAATAATTTCACAGAAAACTGAAGCTTTCCCTGCTCTCCAGGATTAAGCGCATAAAGTTGGGGTACTTTTGTCCCTGACCAAGTTAAAGTTTTCAAACGCGAAGAAAATACTCCATTAGGCGCCTTGAGAGAAGAAAAATCAAAGACATCACCATTAAAAACAACCTCTACTGTCAAATTTCTTAAAGTAGTAGAGTAATTATTCTGATAGTTAATAACAAAATTTAATGTTTCCCCTAAATCAGCATTATGAGTTATTTCATCATTAACTAAAGATGATATTAATAAAGGATTTTTTATTAAAGTCGTATAGCCTTCAGTTTTAGCCAAAGGAAGAAAAACATTATCTTTAACCATTCCTAAATACAAAGTTATTCTTTTTGTTTCGCCTGGATGACCAGTAGTAAATCCTTTTACTAATATCTTTCCATGGCTAGCTGGATTTAATTCGCCTAAAACCCATCTATTATACTCCGAACTCTCAGAAAAAACTTCGGGATTAGATTCTTGAAAAACAAATCCAGATGGCCACTCTGCCCTAATTTCAACATTATCAAATGCATAGCTAGAAAGATTCTCCCAATTTATTTCTAAAGGAAAAATCTGTTCAGAAAAAACTTGATTAAGTGTCACTAATTCCAGTCCAAAAGAAGATCCAGAAATTAAAACAGTTTTTATCTCTTTTTTCTCAAAAACAGAACTGAGTGTTTTGGGACGATATCGTAGAATAGCTTCAATATTTTTAACAGTTTTAGGCTCTCCAGTAATTAACAACTTGATTACTTTGTCCTCTGAATCACGAGAAGCCATCTCACCTAAATCATAAAAAATAGTTTTTAGACCTGGATTATCAATAGCAATTACTCCTTCTGGAAGCTTAATTTCTGCCTCTACTTCCTGAAGGCTTATTCTAGAATTATTATTTAAAACAAAATGAAATTCTTTTATTTCTCCAGATTTAGCTTCATCTGGCCCTAAAAAAGAAAAAGTTATTCCTCCACTCTTTACAAAACTCCAAACAAAATAGGCAGTAGCTAAGATAAGAATTGTAACTAATGCTCCACCCCAAAAAGTTTTTAAAAAATCTTTTATTTTCATATTATTTATTGTAATTTATGTTAACAATATTACTATATTATATCTGATTTTATTGCTAAAGTAAATTTTCTAAGAAACTCTTGAAAATATTTTTTTTCTTTCAATATCTCCCTAACACGAGAAACTTGTGAGAAATCTTGGAAAGTAGAATCTAACAAAAAATCTAAAAATCTTCTTTGTTGATTAGTAATAGGCCAATCATTTTTTTGGTGATGTAATTGGCAAACAATTCCTTTTCTTTCAAAATTGAAAAATTTATTCTTAATTGTACTGCCACATTCAATACATCCATCTAAAAATGGTGAAAAACCAAGGATTTTTAAAAACTGAATATTAAAATATATCCATATAAAATCAGCTATCTCAGGAAATTTATTAATATTTTTTTCTAAAAAATATAATGTATCAAAAAGTAATTTCCAGATTTCAGAATCAGACTGTTGGTCTAGAATTAATTCATTAACTAAATCTGTGATCCAAAAAGCAATAGTAAGGGCTTTTTTTCTCTTCTTTATCTCTGTATAAGGAATTTCTTCTAAGGCAGTAATTAGTCGTGGATTTCGAGACATAGCAAATTGAATTTGCACCAAAACCGGCACTTCCAAGTGCCCAGCTAATTTAGCATTAATTTTTCTTACTCCTGGAGCTAATAAACTTAATTTTCCAAACTCCTGAGTAAAAAAAGTATATCGGCGGTCATGCTCTTTAATTGGTTCTTGCCTTAAAACAAAAGCTAGAGTAGAATAATATTCCATTTGATTTTATCATATCACAAAAGAAAAATATTAAAAAACACCTTGAAAAAATACATATTTCATGATAATTTTAAAGCAAGCCCCCGTAGTTTAACGGATAAAATACAGACTTGCGGAGTCTGTGATGGAAGTTCGATTCTTCCCAGGGGCACTATGATTAAACTCTCCAACCCTGTTTCAGAAATACGTGGTATTGGTCCGCGTTATTTAAAATACTTGGAAAAATTAGGAATTAAAACAATAAAAGATTTACTTTGGTATTTTCCTTTTCGTTATGAAGATTTTTCCAAAATTAAAAAAATAAATGAACTGCAGCCAGAAGAAAAATGCTCAATAATGGGAAGCGTAAAAAAAATTAATGTCAGAAGAACATACAAAAAGAAAATATTTATTATTGAAGCTATAATTGAAGATAATACAGGCCAGATAATTGCAATTTGGTTTAATCAAATTTACTTATTAAAAAACATACCATTAGGAGCAGTTCTTTCTTTATCGGGAAAAGTAAAAAAAAGAGGAAAAAAATTAATCCTTTCTAGCCCATCATATGAAATTATCTCCAGGCAAAAAGCAGAAGAAGAATTTTATGAAGAGCTTAAGCATACTGGCCGTTTAATTCCTGTGTATTCAGAAACAAAAGGATTAAGTTCCAGAGCGTTGCGTTATTTTATTAAACCACTTTTAAAATTAACTTATGGTATAAAAGATACACTTCCCGATTTCATACTAAAAAAACATAAATTAATAAGCCTTCAACAATCACTCAACCAAATTCATTTTCCGTCATCTTTGCTATTAGCAAAAAAAGCAAAACAAAGATTTGTTTTTGAATCTTTGTTGCTTTCTCAAATTTATCTTCTGAAAAGAAAAAGGAAAAATACTCTTTTAAATGCCCCAAAAATCAATTTGGATATTCCTTTACTTCAATCATTTACACAGTCATTATCATTCCCTTTTACTGAATGCCAAAGAAAAACAATATGGGATATTGCTAATAATCTTCATCAAAGGCCAATGAATCGTCTTTTAGAAGGAGAAGTAGGATCTGGAAAAACTATTGTAGCCATTGCCGCAAGCTTATTAACCGTCAAATCAAACTACCAAGTAGCAGTAATGGCCCCAACAGAAATATTAGCAAAACAACATTTTGATAAATTCAAAGATGCCCTCAAACCATTTCAAGTAAAAATTGCTCTTTTAACATCTTCAACAACAAAAATTTACGACAATGGATTAGAAGGTAAAATTTCCAAGCAAGCATTAAACAAAATTATTACTTCTTCAGATCCCATTCTCGTAATTGGTACTCATGCTCTTATTCAAAAAAATATTCGCTTTAATTCCCTGGGATTAATTATTGTTGATGAACAACATCGTTTTGGCGTAGAACAAAGAAAAAAACTTATTGCCAAAAACGCAAATAAAAAAGAAATTCCTCATCTTTTATCAATGACTGCCACGCCTATTCCCCGTACTCTAGCTCTAGCTTTTTACGGAGACTTAGATCTTTCCATATTAGATGAACTGCCAAAAGGAAGAAAAAAAATAATTACCAAGGTTGTCCTCCCAAAAGACAGGAAAAAAGTTTATAATTTTATCCGAAAAGAAATAAAAAAAGGAAGGCAAGCATTTGTGATTTGTCCAAGGATTGAAGAAACAGAAACCTCTGATATTAAAAGTGATAATCTTCTTACTTTATCAGAACGTTTAAATCATGAGGTTAAAGCAGTTAAAAAAGAATATGAAAAATTAACCAAAGAGATTTTTCCCGACTTAAAGATTGCTATGTTACATGGGAAAATGAAACCAAAAGAAAAAGAAATAGCAATGAAGAATTTTCAGGAAAATAGAATTAACCTTTTAGTTTCTACTTCTGTAATTGAAGTAGGTGTTGATATTCCAAATGCCTCTTTAATGATAATTGAAGGATCAGAACATTTTGGCCTAGCGCAATTACATCAATTTAGAGGAAGAATAGGGAGAGCCCACTATCAATCTTATTGTTTCTTGTTTTCTGAGTCATCACATAGCGCTATTACAAATCGTTTAAAAACATTGGTTAAATGTAATGACGGATTTCATCTCGCAGAAATGGATCTTTCTTTAAGAGGCCCTGGACAGTTTTTAGGAACCAAACAATCAGGAATTCCTGATTTAGTAATGAGTTCTCTTTTAAACAAAGAATTCATAGAAAAAGTTCACGAACAGGCAAAAGAGCTTCTTAAAAAAGATTCAACATTAAAAAAATGGCCTTTGTTGTTGGCCAACTTTCAAGAATTTTCTCAAAAAATTCACAAAGAATAAACCAGATTATTCAAGCTTAACATCTATGTGTTTTTTCTCTCCTTTGCTCCAATAAGTGATATTAATTACATCACCGATTTTATAACAAGCCAAAACTTGAGACAAATTAGATTGTTTAGTTACTTTCTTTTTGTTGATTTCTAATATAATATCTCCTTCTTTTAAGCCAGCCTTTTCTGCTGGTCCTTTAGGAATAATTCCTCCGCGCCCAGGAATTGTCTCATAAATAATAAAAGCACCATAATCAAAAGGAAAATGATGAAGTTTTTGCATTTCTTCATTAATTAAAAAATATCTTACTCCCAAACTTGGACGACATATCTTTCCATATTTTCTTATATCTTCCAAAATACTTTCAGCCTGATTAATAGGAATAGCAAAACCAATATTTTCTACACCTAAAACTACTGCCGTACAAATTCCTATAACCTTTCCTGAGAGATTAATTAAAGGTCCACCAGAATTTCCAGGATTAATAGCGGCATCTGTTTGAATTAAACCAAAAAATTCTTGAATATTTTCTCCAATTTCTGTTTTTATATCTCGTGAGAGTCCTGAAATAATCCCTCGTGAAACAGTATTTTGAAATTCACCTAATGCATTACCAATAGCAATAACAGTCTGGCCTAATTTTAATTGAGAAGAATCAGTGAATTTTAAATATGGAAAATTATCACCATCAATCTTTAAAATGGCAATATCAGTTATTTTATCCCTGACTAAAATCTTGCATGAATAAGTTTTATTCTGCCAAACCACAGTGTAAGAGGCTTCTTCATCTTCAACAATGTGGCGATTTGTTAGAATATAACCATCAGATGAAACAAAAAAACCCGAGCATCCACCTATTTTAACCATGCCTTTTTCATCAACTAAATACCTTGCTACATCTGCTCCAATTTCTTTTTTAATTTTTGACAACTCTTTAGACATTAAAACAGCTACCACCGAAGGTGTAGCTGCTCTTACTGCTTTAATAGTTTGATTAGATTCTGAAAAAAACATAATTTAAAAACTTCTATTTCCTTTTATCATATTTTTCTGAAAAAATCAAGAATTATTTATTAATATTTACTGCCTTACAATAATTTAACCTCTTACTCCTCGTCTTTTTCTTCCCATTCCTTTAGCCCTACCTGGACCTCTCCCTTTGCCTAATCCTTTTCCTTTAGATAATGGGGATTGATAAGAAAATGATCCATCTTTTTCTATTGCCCCCATTGGACAAAGATTTTCTCCACCACATTGCTCAAGCTTTTCTTGACTAATAACCTCTGCTTTGCCATCGGTTCCTATCTTGGTCGCTCCGGGGCAACTCCGAACACAAATTTGACAACCAGTACACTTTTGTTTATTTATTTTATACATAATTATATTTTATTTTTATAGTATGTTTAATTTAAGTTATGCGTTAGATAGTTACCTTAATCTTCTTCTTTCTTCTTGAAGGAATCAGGCCTTTTAGTAATCGTTTTTCATAAGTTGGTTTTTGGATTTTATAAAATATACCAATGGGAATTTTCATTCCTTTCTGTCCGTATCCCCATTGATTAATTTTTTTCAGAGCTTCTTTCTCTGATGTTAAATTTTCAGATTTCATTTCAAAAACCCGTTCATTATAAAACTTATATGTATCAAAAAATGAAACACAAGGTTGTAAAATATCAATAAAAGAGAATCCTCTATGGTTAACTCCTTTCAAAATTAAATTTTTCAGATGTTCTGCTTTAGCAGAATACCCCCGAGCTATAAAAGTAGCTTTGGAGGCTAACATTATTTTTATGGGATCAAATTGTTCTTCCATGCTTCCTTCGGGAGTAGATTTTCCTTTAAACCCCTCTGGGGAAGTAGCGGTGAATTGACCGGTAGTTAAAGCAAAATTCCTGTTATTGTGAATTAAAACTGTAATATCAATATTTCTTTTGGCAGCATGAATTAAATGAGAAATCCCTTCGTTATAGGTCCCACCGTCTCCGGCACAGACAATAACTTTAAGATTTGGATTTCCTAATTTTATTCCTTCAGCTGAAGTAATTGGCCTTCCGTGTAAAGAAGAAAAACTATTTAGGTTGAGATAATCAATAATTTTTGAGCTACAGCCTATTCCACTTACAACCACTATATTTTCTTTAGGTAATCCGCTTGTCAATAAAGAAGAAATCGCCATTTTTAAAGCAGCTAAAATCCCAAAATTACCACAACCAGGACACCAGGTGTTTTTAGCATAAGTATCTAGATTTATGTTCTTTTTAACCATAAAATATTAGAATTTAGATAATTTTTTTTCTATCTCTTCAGGAAGAAATGGTTTAGCATTATATTTCAAAATCTTTCTATCAATTTTTATCCCATAACAATTTAAGACTTTCTCCATTTGCCCTAATGCATTTGTTTCTAACAAAATTAATTTATTAACCCCTCTTAATGCTTCCTTCATTTGCTTTTTTGGAAACGGTTCAAGAATAATGGGTTGAATCATTTTAATTCCTAATTTTTCAGCTGCTTCCTTCGCCGGTCCTTTAGTTGAGCCCCAAACAATAATTGCTTTTTTAGCATACTTGTTGCCATAAATTTTAATTGCCTCAAGCTTATTTACCTCTTTCTTCATCTCTTTAAATTTTCTTAATCTTTTATTCTGCATTTTTTCCGTGCTTTTTTCGTCTTCCACGGTAATACCAAACTCATCATGCTCGTAACTATTTGCTTTTGAAATTACATTTTTTTCTCCGGGAAAAGCAAGAGGAGAAATTCCATTTTTTGTATCTTTATATCTTAAGTATTGCCCGTCTTTATTCCAAACTAAAGGTTTTTCATATTTAATCTTATTTAAAATATTTTCATCAAAACTAAATGTGCTTTCAGAAATTTCCTTATCTATTAATAAAATAGAAGGGGTTTGATATTTCCAGGAAAGATTTAAAATTTTTCCTGCCCAGAAACAAGCCTCATCGGCGTCGCCGGGAGCAATGACAAACCTCAAAATATCGCCATGTCCAGCAGTCAAGGCAAATAATAAATCGCCCTGGCCGCTATAAGTTGGCACTCCAGTGGCAGGAGACATCCTTTGGCTTTCTACTATTACTAAAGGTATTTCGCTTTGAGCAGCTAGACTAAGTCCTTCTACCATTAAAGCAAATCCGCCTCCTGAAGTCCCAACCATAGTCCTAGCACCAGTGTAAGATGCCCCAATAGCAGCATTTACAATACCCACTTCATTTTCCAACTGAGCTACAGCGATACCAAAATCCTCTTTGCGAGCTGCTAAATAATGTAAAATTCCAGTAGCTGGAGTCATGGGATAAGCAATGTAAAAATCAAGTCCGGCCTTAACCGCTCCTAGAGAAAGGGCTTCATTACCTGTCAAAACAGGTAGTGATTTCTGATTCAACTTTTTAATCTTAATTAAGTTTTTTGTATCATTAAAGGCTTTCTTGGCTATTTTTAGGTTTACCCCTTTAGATTTTTTAAATTCTTTTTTAAAAAGTTTCTCTAAGATTTTCCAATTAATACCGATAATTTTTGCAAATCCGGCTATAAAGGCAGTATTTCCCATTATAGAAACCCCGTCGGCTTTTTTAACAATTGTTTCCGTGGCTATTCCTATTGCGTTCTCGTTCTTAATAGAGATCTTATCACTGTTATAAATAATTACTCCTTTTTTGTCTAAATCAGCCTGATGTTTTCTAATGGTAGTTTCATCTAGGGCCAGAAGAAAATCTATTTTTTTACGATGAGTTAAGATTTTTTTATTAGAAGCTCTAATCTGGGAAAAACTATGACCACCTCTAATTAAAGATTGGTAATCATCATAAATAAAAATCCTATAACCTAGATTTGAGAATAATTTGGCTATCATAAGTCCGGCTTTTCTAGATCCTTCTCCTGCTGCTCCTCCTACTAAAATTGAGAAATCTTTTTTCATTAAAATGAGTACTAAAATTGTTTTTGATTAAAACTACCTGACATTAGCAGTACCACACAAAGGTGGCATAATTTAACATTTAAAATTAATTTTTAATTTATTAAAAATCTGAATTATTTCTTTTTTAACATTTAAATTGGTTTCTAGAATTGGCGTCAAATTGGCAATTGCTTTAAAAATCTTTTTGTCGTAAGATATCTTACCTAAAATTTTTTTACCAGCCCATTTTTCAATTTTATTACTCAATGGAGAATTGATATCCCATTTATTTATTACCAATCTCCAAGAAATTTTAAAGTGATTAACTACTTCCAAAACTCTTTTTAAATCTGAAAACCCAGAAGGAGTCGGTTCGGTTACTAAAATAGCGAAGTTTGCATCTTGAAGAGAAGCAATAACCGGACAACCGGTTCCTGGAGCAGAATCAATTAACATTAATTTTCCTTTAAGTTTTTCCGCTCGCTGTTTAATTTTTGTAACCATCTTTCCAGAACCTGTCTCTCCCGGATAAAGTTGTCCGGAAACTAAAGTAAAATTGTATTTTGTTTTTTTTGTTTTTATTTCTCCGTTTTTTACCGGCTTCATTTTTACCGCTCCAGATGGACAAAAAATTTCGCAAGCTCCACATCCTTCGCATAAAAAAGGATTCAATTTTAACTTTCCTTTTTTTACTTCCAAGGCATTAAATTTGCACTTTTCTACACACAATTTAGCTTCTTTTTGGGTTAATTTACTGTTGTCAATTACAGGTTTTTCAGAAACACTTATTTTTTCAATTTTATCCCAATTTCCTATTTCGTTTAGCCAAATAGCTAAATTAGGCGCATCAACATCGCAATCAGCCGCTATTACCTTGAAATCTTTTGCAAAGAGCATTGCTAAGGCCGAGCTCAGCATTGACTTTCCTACTCCTCCCTTACCTGAAACTATTACTAATTTCAATTTTTCATTTCTCATGTTTTAGAAATTTAACAGTTTCCCTCTATAATAAGCTTTAACAATTTCTCTTGAATAAGAAATTTCTTTTCCAATTTTTACTTTGTATTTTTTAGCAATTTTTTTAATTTCTTGTTTTTTACCTAAATCTGCTTGGTTTAAAATAATTTTAGCAGGAATTTTTAATTTTTTACACAAACTCAATACTAAATTCAAATCATAGGCACCCATTGGAGTAGGCTCGGTAACAGCAAAAGCAAGGTCAGTATTGAGGAGAGCATTGATTACTGGACAATGAGTACCAGCTGCTGTATCAAATAAAACTATATCCGCTTTAATCTTTTTGGCAAATTTTAGAGTAAATTCTTTTACTTCTTTTACCACTGGCCCTGTTTCTTCTATGCCTGGGTTCGCTACTCCAGTAATCAAATCTAAATTTTTGATTTTATTATAATATATTTGACCTATTTCTTGTTTTTGAGGTTTAATTGCTCCAAATGGACAAACTGCCCAGCAAGCTCCACAACCAGAACATAAGTTTTTAATAAAAATTGGATACTGACCAGGTACTTGAAAAATAGCGTTACTCCGACAAGTTTTAACACATAATCCACATTTGGTGCATTTTTTTTTAATTAATTTTGGAAACTCAGCATAAACTTTTTTTACCGGTTTTTTTAATTTTTGGCCCGTCAGTAAATAATCATTTGGGCATTCAATATCGCAATCACAGAGAATTACTTTTTTCCCTTTTCTTAATAATTCAGCGGCCATTAAGACAGCAACTGTTGATTTTCCTGTTCCTCCCTTGCCTCCTGTAATAACAATTTTTTGAGCTTTTCTAGTATTATCCAGGATCTTTTGAAACAAATTTTTCATAATTTCAAAATTAAGTTTTTTCTCTTGTCGCTTCTTTTAAAATTTTCAATTTACCAGCAGAAAAGTTTTCAATAATTTTTCTTACTTTCAGCCCTTCTCCTTTATAAACATCCACTATGTTATCTCTTAGGGTATGCAAAGATATCGGACCCATTTCTTTGGTTATAATAGAGTCAATTTTCTCCTTTATTACAAAAAGAGAAGCATCCAAGCCAGCCCTTATTTCTTTTTCTCTATAAGGGTTATCTTTTAAGTAATAATTTCTAATCTTCCCGCTTTCTAATTCTATAAAGATAAATTTTTCGGCTCTCCCAAAATGATTTGATATTTTAGAATCAAGGTCTTTGCCTTCTTTTATCGGAATACAAAGTTTTTGTTTTTTGGTTTGATAGGAAGAGATAGTAACTAAAAATGAATCTATTGTTTTAATTCTCTTTTTTATTTCTCTTTCAACAATAGAAGAGATTTCAGAGGCTCTCTTAATATTTACGTTTTTCCCAATTTTAATTTCAACTTCTCCAAAGACAAAAGGGCCCGATTTTCGTAATTTTAAATTATCAAAATCTCGGAGTCCAGAAATACCTCTTAAAATTTTCTTTATTTTCTCTTCCATTTCTTTGCTTGGAGAAACATCCATTAAAGCAAATAGAGAATCTTTAACTGACTCAATGCCAACCTTAAAGATAAAGAAGGAAATCAAAATACCCATAATTCCTTCCATGTACGGAACTCCAAACCAAGAAGAGAATAATCCTACAAGAACTATTGAGGAAGAAAATATATGCATTTTTGATTCTGTTCCGTCAGATATTAAGCTTTGAGAATTAATCTTTTTCCCAATCTTAACTTCATAATTTCCTATAGAAAACATTACTAAAGCATCTAGAGCAGCAACAGTTACTGCGATTAAGGGAATATTCAGTTGATATTCTATAAAAATTTTATTGATACCTTCTTTAACAATTTCATACCCGGCAAACAAAATCAGAACAGCTATTAAAAGTGAAGCTATATTTTCTGCTTTATAATATCCGTATGGAAATTTTTCAGTGGGTTTCTTTTGGGCAATTTTTAATCCAAGCCAAGCAAAAAAAGTGGAAAAAGAATCAGCTCCACTATGAACAGCATCAGCTAAAAGAACCACACTTCCGGAAAAGAACCCGACTACCCCTTTAGCCAAAGCAAAAAAAAGTGTAGTAAATCCTGCTATTATGGCTGCTTTTTGACCTTTTCCAAGTATACTTTCCATATTTCTATCTTCTTCCTCTTCTATTAAACCCTCTGCGACCGCCTGGAGACCCATGACCAAAATGACCAGGAACAGAAGGTTTTTTCATCAGGGTTAATTTATCGTTTTTCCACATTAAAAACGCTTCTTTTACCTTAATATTAAAGGGACATAAAAATATTTGTATATTAGTTGTTTCTAAAACACCGAGAGCATTTGGTCCAATGTTTCCAGTAATCAGAATTTTCACCCCTTGATCGATAATTTTTTGAGCAGCAGCAATACCAGCTCCTCCACTTGCTAAAACTCCAGGATTTGATATGGTCTCTTCTAAATTCCCCTTCTCGTCTAAAATAAGAAAATATTGAGCTCTGCCAAATCGTGAATCTACTGGAGAATTTAAATTTAAATCCGAAGAAGTAATACAAATCTTCATAAATTTATTTATTAAATTTATTTTTCTCTAGTCATTTGAGTACCACATTTCGGGCACTTAATTTGATAGCAAGGAATTCCTCTTTGATGGGGAGTTTTCTCCCCGCACTTAGGACAAACACAGAAACCCGAAGGACCTAAACCAAAACCTCCTGGCTGACGTCCTCGTCCACCTCCTTGGCTTAAACCTCGACTTGTGCTTGGTTCTTTGTTAAAAGCACCAATACTATTTTTAAATGAAGACATATTGATAATTAATAGTTATTTTATTTTTCTTCGACTTTCCTGTTTTAAATATATACCCAAAACTACCATGTGTCAAATGGTAGAAAGTTAGTGTCTAATTATCCGGGTGCGCGGGAGAGGACTCGAACCTCCACGCCCTTGCGGACACCAGCTCCTTAGGCTGGCCTGGCTACCAATTACAGCACCCGCGCATAATTTAATAATTGCTTACTATTAATTTTTAAAGTTTTCTCTATTTTTATTCGCTTCCTATACAAACAAATTCGATTTGAACAATATGATACTTTTTATAGCTCTCAAAACTACTTGATTTTCTGCCAATATGAAAATTAATTTTCAAGCTTTTCTGAAATTTATGAATGAATTCAAGGTCTCTGGAAGTAAAAGTAATATGCCTATTATCCGGAGATAAATTTCCATCGGTTACTAATAATCCTATCGCGTAAGCAAAATCCGGTGACCATTTAATTTTAACTTTACCTAGTGGCTTCATAAAACGATGGGGCTTTTTATATAACTTTTTTGCTTCTTACTTTTTAGTTTCCTTTTTCAATTTAGCGCGAATTTGTTTCTGAGATTTATCTCTAAGGAAATACAATTTTGCTCTCTTTACTCGAGCAGCTCTAACTAATTCAATCTTTTTTATTCTCGGAGAAAAAACTGGCAATATCCATTCCACGCCTACTCCATCCATTACTCTTCTTATAGTAATAGTAGCGCCTAACTCTTTACCATGCTTTCTTGCTATTACAAGCCCTTCTATATGTTGCGTTTTTTCTTTATCGCCGTCTTTAATCTTTTGAGAGATCTTGACGTACATTCCAGGCTTTATTTCTTCTACTTTTAATTCAGTCATGATTAATATTTTTCTATTATTACCACTTTAACACAGATAAATGGCTTTAGTCAATTTTAGGCTTTAATTCTTGCAATAATTTCTTTAAATCATTTGGTAAAGGTGATTGTATTTTAAGTGCTTTCCCGTCAGAAGAAACAAAAGAAATTTCTTGAGCATGAAGAAAATGATGAGTTAGATTTAATCCCCCTGGTTTTTTTAATCTGCCATATATCTTGTCACCAACTACAGGAAATCCAATACTTGCTAAATGCACTCTTATTTGATGCATACGGCCAGTCTCAGGAAAAATTTCTAAAAGCGTATACCCTTGATATCGTTTTAAGACTTTGTATTTTGTTAAAGCATTCTTGCCTTTATCTTTCTTAATCACAACTTTCTTTTTTATTGGTATTTTTTTAGAACGAATTAAAGGAAAATTTATTATTCCATGCTGCTTTTTAATTTCTCCTCTTACTAATGCAATATATTTTTTCTTAATTTTTCTTGCTTTAAAAAGATTTTTCAGATAGCTAAAAACAAGATTATTCTTAACAAGAATAAGCACTCCTGATGTTTCTTTATCCAAGCGATGCACAATACCTGGCCTTAACTTATCCTCACCTACATCAAGGACAAAAGGGTATCTTTGTAAAAACCAACCGGCAATTGACGGATTAGCAATATTATTAATACCAGGATGAACAATTATGCCTGATGGCTTATTAATGATTAATAAATTTTTATCTTCATATAAAATTTTTGGTTCAGGAGAAAGAAATTGAGGTTTTATAAATGATTGTTTTTTAATTGAATTAGAAAAATCAGGAATTTCTAATAAAATCTTTTCTTTTCCTTTCAGAATATAACTTGGCTTAATTTTATTTTTACCTTCAATTCTTATTTTCCCATCTCTGATATAATGGATAATTTTTTCACGAGAAATATATTTAATTTCTTGCTTTAAATATTTATCTAAACGAATTGGCTTAGGAAGCTCTTTAACGATTATAGTTTTTATCATAAATTTTCTTTAACTTTTGAGAAATTTTTTTAAAATCATGCTGAGCAATTAATTCTAGGCTCTTTTTCCCCAATTTTTTCTTCAAATTTTTATTTTTAATAATTTCTACTATTGCTTCAGCATAACTTTCTGGTTTTAATGCTTCTACTAAAAATCCATTTTCTCTGTTTTTTACTAATTCTGGCAAAGCGCCTCCTTTAGCGGCAACAATAGGTAAACCAGAAGCCATTGCCTCCATTGTTGCCAAATTCTGGGCTTCTATGAGAGAAGGTATTACAAAAACAGCAGCTAATCGATAAAATTTTACTAAATCTGCATCTTGTGGTTGAATAGGACCTAAAAAACATACATTTTTTTTAAAAGAACAGTCTCTATTTGCTAATTGATTAATTAATTTTTCCTTCAAATCACCACCTCCCAAAAAAAGAAAATGAACATCAACTTCTTTAAGCACTAATGGGATGACTTTAATAAGTGTTTCTAAGTTTTTATCTTTATCAATGCGCCCGCTATAAAGAATAATAGGTTTGGAAATGAAATCTTCAATTTTATACTTTTTTAAAAATTCTTCGGAAATCCGACTTGTAGCAAATTCTTCAACATTAATTCCATTGGAAATAACCTCTATTGGAATATTTATTCCCCATTTAGCTACCTCTTTTTTAATAAACTCGCTTGGAGTGATTAAAACCTTACAATAATTATTAAAGAAAGTAGCTAAAATTTTTACCATTGTTTTTGTTGTTGTTCTTTGTAAAAATTTAGGTAACTTTAAATAGGAAAGAGGAAATTTTAAAGAACAATGCTGCGTTGCAATTACGGGAATTTTTCTTTTTTTTGCTTCTAAAGCCAAGGATTGAGAAATAAAAAAAGGATCCTGAATATGAATAATATCTGGTTTAAAATCATCTAATATTTTTTTAATGTGTAACGGAGCCAGATAACTAACCTTTAATTTCTTTCTTATGGGATTAGGGTGGGATTTAATTCGTACAACAGTATAATTATGAGAATCTGAATCAATTTGAAAATCTCCATCAGGAGAAGCAGTAATTACATAGACTTTATTCTTTTTATTCTGACTGAAATAATTAGCCAATCTGTCAGTAGAAATCGTTACTCCAGAAATATGTGGTAAAAAAGTTTCCAAAGCATAAAAAATCTTCATAGTTTTTTATATTATAACATACAAATAAATAAAAACGCCTATTTAAGACGTCTTGTGGGCACTATAGGATTTGAACCTATGACCTTCCGCATGTCGAGCGGACGCGCTAACCACTGCGCCAAGTGCCCTTGGTGCGCACGGCAGGGATCGAACCTGCGACCACCGTCTTATATTGATTGTTTCCTCTTCTGAATCTTTGGTGGGCGTACTAGGGATCGAACCTAGGACCTGTTGTTTATAAGACAACCGCTCTGCCACTGAGCTATACGCCCAACAAAGATTCACAAACAAAAAGACAATTAATATATTAATGGTTTCATCCTTATCAAGCTATTAAAACAAACCATTAATATAAGGGCGGCGCTCTGCCACTGAGCTACGTGCGCATCACTTTATTAATTGCTCAAATTCCTCCTTTTCTAATGTTTCTTTCTTCATTAATTCTTTGGTGACTTTTTCCAGCTTATTGATGTTCTGCTTAAGTAATTTCTTGGTACGATTATAGCACTTTTTAAGAATACTGACTACTTCTTTGTCTATTTTTGCCGCTGTTTCTTCTGAATATTGCTTTTCAGTGGAAATATCCCTGCCCAAAAATATCAATTCTCCTGTTTTATCAAAAGAAATTGGTCCTATTTTTTTACTCATTCCGTATTTAGTTACTATTCCTCTTGCAATATCTGTTGCTTCTTTTAAGTCATTAGCTGCGCCTGTTGATATTTCTTTAAACTTAATTTCTTCAGCAGCATATCCTCCTAAAAGAGCACATAAATCATCTAAAAATTCTGAGAGGGTTTTCATATATTTTTCTTCAGTTGGCATTCGCATTGTATAACCAGCTGCTCTCCCGCGCGTTATAATAGAAATCTTTCTTACACGGGCTGTATTAGGAAGTAAAGCAGATATTAAGGCATGACCAGCTTCATGATAAGCAGTAATTTCTTTTTCTTTTTTTGTTAAAACCCTGCTTTTTCTTTCTGGCCCTAAGATAACTTTTTCAATAGAATCCAATAACTCTTTCTGTGTAATATTTTTTTGGTTCCTTCTAGCTGCTAAAATAGCTGCTTCATTTGTTAAATTAGCTAAATCAGCGCCAGAAAATCCTGGAGTTCGTTCTGCTATTTCTCTTAAATTAACTAATGGAGCCAGATTTTTGCCTTTAACATGAATTTCTAATATCTTTTCTCTATCATTAATACTAGGCAAATCTAAAATCACACGTCTATCAAAACGCCCTGGTCTCAATAAAGCAGGATCTAAAACATCTGGCCTATTTGTTGCTGCAATAACAATAGTTTTTGTGTCTCTATCAAAACCATCCATTTCAACTAAAATCTGATTTAATGTTTGCTCTCTTTCATCATGGCCTCCACCAATACCAGCACCTCTTACCCTGCCAATAGCATCTACTTCATCAATAAACAAAATTGAAGGGGCTGCTTTTTTAGCTGTAGCAAAAGTGTCTCTCACGCGACTTGCTCCAACCCCAACAAACATTTCTACAAATTCTGACCCAGAAATATGAAAAAAAGGAACTTTAGCCTCTCCTGCTACTGCTCTGGCTAAAAGTGTCTTCCCAGATCCCGGCGGCCCCATTAAAAGAACTCCTCTAGGAATTTTTGCTCCTAAATCATGAAATTTCTTTGGAGTTTTTAAAAACTCAACAACTTCTTTTAATTCTTCCTTGGTTTCTTTTAATCCAGCAACATCTTTAAAAGTAATTCTATCTTTAGAAGGAGAAAATAATTTAATATTAGATCTGGAAAAAGAGAAGATTTGCATTGCTCCTTGATTAGCCCGACGAAGAGAATAAAACAACAAAAATCCTATTAGAACAATCGGAATAAGTATTGGCAGTATTATAGTGAAAAAAATAGCTGACGTACTGTCTCCTTCAACTTCTATATTCAAAGCAGATATTTCTTCTGGAGAAAATCCAAAACTTTGGAGAGTTTCTAAAAAAGAAACATTTAATTCTCTTTCTGTAACTAAAATAGTTTCATCCTGAAGAAAAATATTAATATGGCTAGGATGAATTACAACTTTACTTACTTCTTGTTCTTTTAAAGATTGGATTGCTTCAGAAAAACTTACTTCTTTTGTTTTTGAAGAGTTACCTTCTATTGCGGAAAACAACAAAGAAAGAGCTAAAAAAAGAAGAAGCACTATTAAAAAAGACTTGGCTAATTTATTCATAGCAATACTATTTTATCTTAAACTAAATTAAAAAGCAATTATGGATAGATTGGTTCGGTTGTACCCTGAAGATGAGAAATAGCGCTATTAATTGATTCTAAGGATGAACTCATTATTAAATATTGACCAAAGAAAGCATAGGTAATGGCTGCTTCTTCTCCAGAATAAGTGAAGTAACGAATTTCTGCCCCTGCATTAGTAGTTTCTTTAAAATCATTAGCTGTTTTTTTAGGAATATCGACAAGGAATAGTTCTTTCAAATCATTTAAGATTCCAAGCCTATTTTCCCAAGCCAAGAAAATGGATTTTACTTCCTCTTTGCTTTCTTCTCCAATGTCAATAATCAAACCAAGAGATGGATTAACCTCGCCATAATAAGAGTAAATTAAATATTTACGAGCTAGCATATAAGGCTTTAATCTCACTGGCAATTGTGGAACAAGAGAAAGAACAACTTCTTCGTTTGTAAGAGGATCATTATGTACCTTAGGAACAAGAATTTTAAAAGTTCCGGGAGAGGCTAATTCAGAAGTAGCTTCATCTTTTATGGATTTTACAACATCTGGACCACTAATTTCTATATTAAAAAGAGATTTCTGAAATGGACCGCTAATCTGAGGGTATGGTGAAGCAGCTAAGGTTGTAGTAGTTGTCTGAATACTTGTACTAGTTGTTGTAGTAACTACAGGTCCAGCCTGAAAAAATTTAGGCCAAAGATAAAAATATCCTAATGCAACAACTGCTATAATCAACACACCTATAACAATAAAAGGTAATAATTTATTTTTTTGTGGAGATTCTGGTTCAGTAACTGGAAATTCAGATATTCCTGCTGGTTGTTCTGGAGCAAAAGAAGGTTCAGAATCAGAAAAAGCTGGTTCTGGTTGTATGCTAGGTTTTGGCTGTGGCTGTGTATCAGGCGTTTGTTCTGCAGGTGGAACATAAGCAAAAGAATCTGAAGGTGGCGGTGATGGAGGAGGTGGAGGAGGTGGAGGAGCAGGCGGTGGTGGCATTCCCGAAATTGCTCCTCCTTCAGACTTAATTTTTTCTAAATCTGATTCTGATGTTCTAATAAAAACATTAGAAGGCGGAGGAGAAAACCTTTGTCCTGGTTCTTGCTGATTAGGAGTTTTCCCAGGATCTTCATTAGAAATATTTGAAGGTAAAGAAAAATTTTCTGGCATGTTTTTTAAAAATTAAAATTTTAGGATTCCATATATTTATTATATCACAAAAACGAATGTCAAGAAAATCTATTTCTTATTTATGCTTTTTCCCTTTTTTAAATTCTCGCTATCACTTACATCTTTTAAAGAAAGGGAAATTTTGCCATTAGGTTCTATCTTTTTAATCTTTAATTTTAAAATTTCGCCTTGATGGACTACATCCTCAACCTTAGTTACGTGATACGGAGCTAATTCAGAAATATGAAGCAATCCTTCTTTACGACCACCCAACCCTATAATAGCTCCAAAATCTCTAATCTGTAAAACTTCTCCATCAACTAATTCTCCTGGTAAAAATTCTTTAGTTGCTTCTTTAATTTTAGAAATAGCTAATTGAGCTTTTTCTTCATCAGGAGCTGTCACAAAAATAGTTCCATCGTCATTAATATCAATAGCGGCTTGAGTATCCTCAATAATCTTATTTATAATTTTACCTCCGGGGCCAATAAGGCTGCCTATTTGTTCTTGTTTTATTTTGAGAGTAAATATTCTTGGAGCAAAAGAAGAAAGATTTTTTCTAGGTTCAGAAATAACTTGATTCATTTTTTCTAATATGAAAAGTCTTGCTTCCTTGGCTTTAACTAATATTTCTTTTAAGACCTGTGATCCCACTCCTTTCATTTTTACATCCATCTGTAAAGCAGTAACTCCATTCTTAGTTCCAGTAACTTTAAAATCCATGTCTCCATAATGATCTTCTGGCCCCTGAATATCAGTTAAAATCTTGTATTCGCCTCCCTTTCCCATTATCAACCCCATAGCAATTCCAGCAACATGCTCTTTGATAGGAACTCCGCTAGCCATTAAAGCCAGAGATGAAGCGCAAGTAGCTGCCATTGAAGTAGATCCATTTGAAGATAAAATTTCTGAAACCACACGAATGGTGTAAGGAAATTTTTCTTGCGAAGGAATCATTGGCAAAATCGCTTTTTCTCCCAAAGCGCCATGCCCAATTTCCCTTCTTCCTGGTCCTCTTAAGGGCGCTATCTCTCCTGAAGAATAAGCAGGAAAATTATAGTGATGCAAAAATCTTTTCTCTCCTGTTACTTCCATGCCTTGTAAAAGCAAAACATCTCCCGGAGCACCTAATGTAACAACTGATAAAACATGGGTTTTGCCTCTCATAAATAAAGCTGAGCCATGTGGCCGAGGTAAAATATCTATAGATATTTCTAAAGGCCTAATTTCATCTAATTTTCTTAGATCAGGCCTTTTCTCATTTTCCAAAATATTTTTATGTACAACTTTATCAATTTCTTGTTCTAAAATAGGATTAACATCTTTTAAGTTTTCATCTGAAAAATTCTTGCTTTTAAGATAGTCCATTAATTCTTCCTTTAGGTTGAATAATTTATTATTTCTTTCAGTTTTGTCTTTAATATAAAGAGCAGATTCTAATTTTCCTCTTAAAAAAATTAAGATTTCTTTTTCAATGTCTTTGTTGTATTCTTTTAAAACAATTTCTGTTTTAGCAGAGCCAATTTCAGCAATAATCTGATTTAATTGTTTATTAAGTTCTACAATTTCATTCTGGGCCATTTTTATGGCTTCATCAATAATGCTTTCAGAAACCTCTTTAGCTTCTGCTTCCAACATATTTATTACATTATCAGGCCCTGAAACTACTGTATTTAATAACGCCTCTTCTCTTTCTTTATAAGTAGGGTTGATTATGAATCCAGTTTTTTCTGCCCAACTGATTCTTAATGCTGCTACTGGCCCTTGCCATGGAATATTAGAAGTTCCTAATGCTAATGATGCAGCAATAATCCCTAAAATATCAGGATCATTGTCTTCGTCAATAGATAAGCATGTAATTACTAATTGAACATCTCTTCTCATATTGACTGGAAAAAGAGGCCTGATAGTTCTGTCTATAAGGCGGCTTGTCAAAATAGCACTCTCTGATGGTCGGGATTCTCTTCTTAAAAAACGACTGCCATATATTTTACCAGCAGCATAATATTTTTCTTCATAATTTACTATAAGAGGAAAATAATCTAAATCTGTCCTATCTTCTTTACCCATTACAGCAGAAGCCAATACAACAGTATCACCCATTCTTACAATTACTGAACCGTTAGATTGCTCTGCTAAATTAGAAAACTCAACATCAATAATTTTATTTCCAATTTTCAATTCGTACTGTTTTTTTTCCATTACAATAATTTTAAATTCAATTTTATTTTTTTAACCTTATTTTAATAATATTAGGCAATTTTTTCGTAAAACTTTGCTTCTGAGATTTAAATAAAAAATAGTCTGCACGAGAATCCAAATCAGTAAACTCATCAGCTATTTCTTTCAACCGAAAAGAAGAAGTTTTACCAAAAGCTATTACCTCTATATGCTTTCCTAATGCTTTTAAATATTCTATTAAAGGAATAAAATCTCCATCTCCAGTTACTAAAACAATTACATCAACATTACTACACAGCCTAACAGCATCTACTGCCAATCCCACATCCCAATCCCCTTTTTTTGTTCCATCAGGATAAACTTGCAAATCTTTTAATCGAACCTCTATTCCAGCTTTTTCCAAAGCATCAAAAAAAGAACCCTCACCTGGTTCATCTGCCTTAGTAGCATATGCAATTGCCCTGATTAATTGACGGCCAGCTATTGCTTCCAAAAGAAGATTCTTAAAATTTACTCTGGCACCGTAAAGATTTTTTGCAGAATGATAAAGATTTTGAACATCTATTAAAACTGCTACGCGCTGATTTTTGTGTCTAATAATCATAAATTATAATCCAAGCTTCTTCACTATTTTGTTATGACGACGAACTGACTCTTTTTTTAAATAAGATAAAATCCTTCTTCTGCCAGAGACCATACCTAAAAGACCTCTTCTAGAATGATAATCTTTTGGATGCTTTTTTAAGTGTTTGCTTAATAATTTTATTTCTTTTGTTAATAAAGCAACCTGTACTTCAGGTGACCCAGTGTCTTTTTTATGTGTAGCAAACTCTTTAATAATTTTTTCTTTTTGTTTTGTAGTAAGCATATTTTTATATTATCATAATCTTTTTATTAAAGCAATATTAAAAATAAAAAGCCCTTTTAAAAGGCTGTGATTAGCGGAGGAGGCGGGATTCGAACCCGCAAACGGCTTTTACACCGTTAGAGATTAGCAATCTCCTGCAATACCATTATGCGACTCCTCCAAATATTTATTTTTATTTATTCAATCTTCAGTTATTCTATCATATAAATGCTGGGCATAAAAATGATAAGAATTTTCAAAAAAATATTATTATTCTGTCTTTAAATTATGGCATTTTAAAAAATAGACAGCATACTATTCAAGCTACACAAACAAAATAACAGATATCAACATAATATAAGTTTATCTTAAAGAAGTAAAAAATGCAACTTTACTCTTGACAAAAATTATATATATGCTACAATTTTAAAAGTCTCCCGAAAAGGGAGTTTTTTAATGCGAAAATAAAAAAAATATGGATATTCTAAATAAAGCTACAAAAATCGGGATTTTCTCTGCTGTCTTATGCTTCAGTTTATTTAGTCCTTGGTCAGATTTATTAGTAGAAGGATCGCCATCCACTATTATTAACAACTCCCAACAAGAGGCTGTTAGTAATGATAATGAAAAATATTATAATTCAAATGATACTTTCTTTACAACAATAAATTCTCCTCAATCTATAGTTCAAACAATAGAAAAAGTTACTGTAACAGCATATTCTTCTACTCCTGACCAAACAGATGATTCTCCGTTTATTACTGCTTCTGGCGAGTGGGTTTATGACGGAATTGTTGCTTCTAATTTTTTACCATTTGGAACAAAAGTAAGATTTCCTAAACTGTTCAGAGATAAAATCTTTACAGTAGACGATAGAATGCACGAGCGTTTTACTAATTCAAGAGTAGATATTTGGTTTGCTGACAGAAAATCAGCTGAAGAATTTGGTATAAAAGAAACAATAATGGAAATATTAGAATAATCATCTCTTGCTAGTAATAAAATAATTAAAAACACCCTGCTATTCAGTAGGGTGTTTTTGTATCTTTATATAATTTCAAATCTTGCTTTGGCGACGAATTTTTAATGAATAATTGCTAATTTTTTGATATTTTTTAAGCAATAACTTTTTCATTTAATCGCCAGCCAACTTTTGAAGGATAATTTTGTTTTACATAATGTCGTCTTTTTATTGACTCCCATTTTTTAAAGATTTTATGTTTACGAGGAAGAAATAAAACTGAACTATTCTCGTACATAAAATTAGCTAATTTTTCACAATCATCAACATAAAAATAAATACTATATTGAGTCATCCTATTTTTCCGCTTATCAACTGTCTGATGGATAGATTTTGTAGAAATATTAAGACTTTTGCAAAGTTGCTGATTAAATCTTGTTATAAAAGACAAGCTTGAACATACAAAACCAGCTTTAATTTGTGGCGTTCCATTAACTTTATAAATATAAACTGTTCCGTCTCCATCAAAAAATCCACGAACAAAATCAGAAAAATATTTATTCGGAACCTTAATCGGTCCTAAATTATGACTTTTTCTAGGTAAAATACCTAACTTTATTAAATCTTGGGTGATAATCGGATTGCGAGCCTGAAATTGATAAGCTATATTAGAATATCCTCCTGGTTTTTTACTAATTTTATGGGTGGAATTAAGTGCTTTTCTGATTCTATATAGATGTTTCTTTTCCACAGAGGTTATGTTTAAAGTAAGGGGGTTATTTTTCCTTCTTCTATCGGTAGCTATACATCCATCGGCTGTGATATAACCCAAAACATAACTCATTTTTGAATTCCATGTTCTAAAGAAATGAGAATTAATGGCTTTAGTAAATATATTCCCCATTTTTATCAAGATATTATAATTACAGTGCCCAGGGTGGGATTCGAACCCACAAACTCTAAAGAGTCAAGGATTTTAAGTCCTCCGCGTAAACCGTTCCGCCACCTGGGCAGAAGAGGCCTAGGTCGGATTCGAACCGACGCATAACTGTTTTGCAGACAGTCGCGTTACCACTTCGCCACTAGGCCATTAATATAATCATATTAAATTTTTCTGAAAAATACAAGCAAATCTCCTTTTTTTATCTGTTCTGAACAATCAACTACTAATCCACATTCTTCACCTGTGTTAATATTAGAAATATCTGTCTTGTTTTTTTGCAAATTTAAAACTTTACCTTGGTTAATTATTTCTTCTTTACGTAATAAACGAAAGCGAATTTTATTTTGAATTTTACCTTCAACAACCTTTCCTCCTATTAACTGATTGCCTTTTACGGGATTGAAAATAGCTAAAACCTCTAATTTTCCAAGAATTTCTTCTGTTGGTTTTTTTATAAACTCATTCTCCACTAATTCTTTAATTTTATCTTCAATTTCATAGATAATATCTCCTTTAATTAATAATAAATTTTTATTAAATAGAAGAATATTATTTACCTCTGGTCTCTTTTTAACCCGAAAACATATAATAATGGTTTTTCCTGATGGAATTATTTTAAAATCACTTTCACAAACATCACCGGTTTCATTTTTTAACAGCAAAAAAAACCAATTATTTTTTTCTCCTATTTGCGCTATGATTTGTTCTAATGCTTCGCCTGAACCAGATGTGTCGCTTTTTATAATAATTGGGATTTTAATTTTTGAATCCTTATTTCCTAATCCTTTGCCAATTTCTCTTGGCTCTTCAATCAAATCAGCTGTTTTTCCTCTTGTGTCACCAGCTAAAAACTTTGCGCCTACTGGTACTGGCTTTTCAAAACCAAGCACTTTTACTGGAGAAGAAAAAGTTGCTTCAGAAATAGCTTTTCCTTGAAAATTTTCTAAAATTTTCACTTTCCCTCCGATCTGATCTGCTTTTATATTATCTCTAATATGAAGAGTGCCATCAATAATAATTAAACTTGCTGTATTTCCTCTAAAACGATCTAAATGAGATTCTATTACAACACCTGAAGCTTGATTATTTGGATTAGCTTTTAATTCTTGCATCTCTGATAATAAAAGAATAAGTTCTAAAAATTCATCAATGCCTTGTCCTGTTTTTGAAGAAATGCCAATAAAAGGAACATCGCCGCCACGGCCTTCTAATAATACTCCCGCTTCAGATAATTCATTTTTTACCTTTTCTAAATTAGCTCCCTCTTTATCAATTTTGGTAATCGCAACAATAAAAGGAATTTGTGCCTCTGATATATCTTTTAACGATTCTTTAGTCTGTTGTTTTACTCCTTCGTCAGCAGCAACTACTAAAATAGCAATATCAGCGACCCTTGCTCCGCGTGAACGAATTTTAGAAAATGCTTCATGTCCGGGAGTATCGATAAATGTAATCTTTTTGCCTTTTATCTCTATTTCATAAGCTCCAATATGTTGAGTAATTCCACCTGATTCCTTTTCAGCAATTTTTGTTTTTTTAATATAATCCAAAAGGCTTGTCTTGCCATGATCTACATGGCCCAAAACAACAATAATCGGAGGACGTGAAACTAAGCCTAATTGTTTGTTTTTATCTTTCATATTAATAAATATGGCGGAGGGGACAGGACTCGAACCTGCAAGCCCTTGCGGGCACCAGTTTTCAAGACTGGCGCATTACCATTCTGCCACCCCTCCAAAAAAGATTTGTGCCCCCACCAGGATTCGAACCTGGATTAATGGCTTAAGAGGCCACTACTCTGCCGTTGAGTTATGGGGGCTTAAATAATTTATATTGTGCCCTCGGCAGGACTCGAACCTGCAACCTTGTGGTTCGAAGCCACACACTCTATCCAGTTGAGCTACGAGGGCATGATTGAAAAAAAAGCTGTTTTGCTTTATGATAAGAAGCAGGCGAACTTTCAAAGTATAGTAAAAAAGCTATAAATATGCAAATACCTTTAGAAGTATTAGAAATAATAAAAAAACTTAATCAAGCTGATTTTGAAGCATATATTGTTGGTGGATGTGTTCGTGATTCTATTTTACAAAACCAATCGGTTATAAAGCCAAAAGATTGGGATATTACTACGAATGCCTCACCTAAGCAAATTCAAAAACTCTTCCCTGAGAGCGTTTATGAAAATGAATTTGGTACTGTTTTAATAAAAACTGATTCAAAAGACCCAGATTTAAAAACCATTGAAGTTACTACTTTTAGAAAAGAAGGAAAATACAGTGATAAGCGCCATCCCGACAAAATAGAATTTGCTGAAACAATTGAAGAGGATTTAAGTCGCCGTGATTTTACTGTTAACGCAATGGCTCTTTGTCTTAAAACACAAAACTTAAAACTTAAAATTAAAGAAAGAAATTATAAGTTGTCAGCCACAAGTTATAAAATTATTGATCCTTTTAATGGACAAAAAGACCTACAAAAAAAACTTATCAGAGCAGTAGGAAACCCAAATGAACGATTTTCTGAAGATGGTTTGCGCTTAATGCGAGCTATTCGTTTTGCCTGTGAATTAAATTTTCAAATAGAGCCGCAAACATTAAAGGCCATAAAAAATAATGCTTCTCTTCTTAGTTTTATTTCCAAAGAAAGGATTCGTGATGAATTTATTAAAATTATTAATTCTCCGCAAGCTGTCAAGGGAATTTTTCTTTTACAAGAAAATGATCTGTTAAAAGAAATTATTCCGGAATTAGAAAAAGGCATTGGAGTAACTCAAAATAAGCATCATATTTATACTGTTTGGGAACATGCTTGGCGATCTTTGGATTATGCTTGCAAAAAAAAATATGGCTTAGAAGTAAGATTGGCTAGTTTATTCCACGATATTGGAAAACCATATACTAAGGAAGGAGAGGGTATAGATTCTACTTTTTACAACCATGAATGGCAGGGAGCAAAAATTACAGCCCGTATTTTAAATCGTTTAAAATTTCCTAAGGATAAAGCAGAAAAAATTATTAAGTTAGTGCGTTGCCATGGTTTTGTTTATGAACCAGAAATTACTACAGACGCTGCCATACGCAGATTATTAGTTAAAATCGGAAAAGAAAATATCCAGGAATTAGCCCAGGTAAGAGAAGCTGATAGAATAGGATCAGGTTGCCCCAAAGCTCTACCTTTTCGCCTTCGCCACTTTTTATTCCGGGTAGAAAAAGTATTAAAAGAATTAGAAGGGCAACAGCCATCTTTAAAAATATTAAAAATCAATGGGAGTGATATAATTAAAACATTGCATATTGAGCCAAGTCCTAAAATTGGAGCAATTTTAAGTATTTTATTAGAGCAAGTATTAGATGATCCAAAAAAAAATAGAAAAAAACAATTAGAAAAAGAGGCAAAAAAATTAAACCAGCTTCCTGAAAATGAATTAAAGAAAAAACAAAAAATAGCCCAAGAAAAATACAAACACCTTCTAGAAGAAAATGAGAAAGAAATTAAAAAAAAGTACTGGGTAAATTAAAATCAGGCCGTGGCCTAGTAGCTAAGGCGCCACACTCGGGCTGTGGAGATCGAGGGTGCGAGTCCCTCCGGCCTGACAAATAAATATTATGAACATATTCCAAGCAATTATTTTAGCTATTACTCAGGGTATAACTGAGTTTTTACCAATTTCCAGTTCTGGTCATTTAGCTGTACTGCAAATCCTCTGGAATTTGCCAAAAACTTCAATAACTTTTAACGTACTTCTTCATTTTGGAACATTAGGAGCAATATTAGCAGTATTCTGGCAAGAAATTAAGAAAATATTCTATAATAGAAACTGGAAATTAATTAAACTCATTATCATTGGAACAATTCCAGCTGCAGTTTTTGGTTTTTTCTTTCAAACAAAAATTGAATCATCATTCTTTTCTTTAAAATTTATAGGATTGTCTTTTCTAATTACCGGCTTATTTCTTTTAGTAACTAAATTTTCAAAAGCCCAAAAAGATACTATATCTTGGTCTGACGCTCTAATAATAGGGATTGCTCAATCAGCTGCCCTTTTCCCAGGAATTTCCCGTTCTGGTTTTACTATTTCTGCGGGATTATTAAGAAAATTAAAACCGGAAATTGCTTACAGGTTTTCTTTTCTTTTGGCTCTTCCTGTTATTTCTGGAGCCGTTATTTTACAATTACCTGCCTTGATACAACAAGGAAAAAATAGTTATTTATTAGGCGGAATAGGAATGTTAATTTCATTCTTTGTAGGAATTATTAGTTTAAAAATCTTAGAAAGAATATTAAAAAGAGGAAAATATTTTTGGTTCTCTCTTTATTTAATAATCTTAAGCATGGTAATCTTAATAGAAGTATGCTAAAACAAACAATCAGAAACTTCATTCAAAAATCATGTAAAAAGGCGGCTATAAAAAATAAATGGTCTGTTTCTTCTATTCCTAATGTTTTATTAGAAATACCAAAGAATGAGCAATACGGGGACTATAGTACAACAATAGCTTTTTCCATTAGTAAAGATATCAAAAAATCCCCGCATGAAATAGCTAAAATTTTAGTAAAAGAAATGCGGAAAAAATTGCCAAAAGAAATAACAAAAATAGAATTGGCAAAAAATGGATTTATTAATTTTTATATTCATAAAAATTTTATTCAAAAAGAATTAGAAATAATTTATAAACAAAAAACAAAATTTGGGATTTCAAGAATAGGCAAGAATAAGATAATAATAATTGATTATTCTTCGCCTAATATTGCTAAGCCAATGCATATTGGACATTTACGTTCAACTATTATAGGAGAAACATTGGCTAATTTGTACGAGGCATTAGGTTATAAAATTATTCGCTGGAATTATCTTGGCGACTGGGGAACTCAATTTGGAAAATTAATTGCCGCTTATAAACTATGGGGAAAGAAAAATGAAATAGAAAAAAATCCTATTCCAGCTCTTCTCGCATTATATATAAAATTTCACGAGCAAATGAAGAATAATCCGGATTTAGAAAAATTAGGACAAGAAGAATTTAAAAAATTAGAAAAAGGCGACAAAGAAAATAAAAGATTATGGCTCTGGTTTAAACAAGAATCAATAAAAGAGTTTGAAAGAATATATAAACTTTTAAATATTAAATTTGATATTCTTTTAGGAGAAAGTTTTTTTGAAAAAGATTTAATACCGCTTATAAATCTTTTGAAAAAAAAGAATTTGGCGCAAAAGAGTAAAGGAGCGTTTATTATTCCCTTAGAAAAATACGGCCTTCCACCAGCCTTAATTCAAAAATCAGATGAAGCAAGTTTATACCTTACTCGTGATCTATCTTTACTAAAATATCGTTTTAAAAAATATCATCCTGCAAAAATTCTTTATGTTGTCGGCAATGAACAAGATATACATTTTAAACAACTTTTTACTCTATCAAAGATTATCTTTCCAAAGGAAAAAACAGAATTGGTTCACATCAAATTTGGCTTAGTGTTATCAGAAGAAAAGAAAAAATTCTCTACCAGGGAAGGGGAAATTATTCCTCTTGAACAAGTTATTAATCAAGTAGTTGAAAAGTCATTAGAAATAATTAAAGAGAAAAAATCTCAATGGCCATTGTCGAAACAAAAAGAATTAGCTCAAACAATTGCTCTTGGAGCTTTGAAATTTAATGATCTAAAATCATTCCGCGCTTCTGATATTGTCTTTGACTGGAAAAGAATGCTTGATTTTTCCGGAGACACCAGTGTTTACCTTCAATATACCTATGCCCGTATAAATAAAATTCTCACAAAAGCTAAAAAAATCGGAAAATATGATTGTAAATTATTAACTCATGAATTGGAAATTTCTCTCATCAAAAAAATAATTGACTTTCCAGAAATAATTCAAATCAGTGCTGCAAGATACTCGCCAAATTATTTAGCTACTTATCTCTTGTCATTGGCAGATTTAACCAACAAATACTATGAAAGTGTCTCTGTATTAAAAGAAAAAAATAAAAGCCGGCAAAATGCCCAGCTTATTCTTCTAAAAACTATCGCTAATATTCTTCAAAAAGGATTAGAGATATTAGGAATACAAGTGTTAAAAGAGATATAAAAAAATGCCGCTGTTCATTGGAGCAAGCTCCTCAAAACAACGGCATCTTTAGTATAGCAAAGAAAAATATTTTGTCAAGTATTTACCTCCAAATCCCCCTGAAAAACCCAGGCAATACAGGAATGATTTCTCTCCACCATGGGAGATTGATAGCTTCAACTGTTTTAAGAGAAACTGTGTCTTCATCAAAATCATCAGGATCTGCAGGATCT
>CAZEMH010000001.1:29618-53757 GCA_964513365.1 uncultured Candidatus Saccharibacteria bacterium | reverse complement strand
ATTTGGAGGTAAATACTTGACAAAATATTTTTCTTTGCTATAATGGAAGTGCTGTTGTCTTGAGATATGTAGCTTGCTATATATCAATGGGCAGCAGCATTTTTTTTTGCTCTTTTTGATGGTATAATAAAATATACAAAGAATAAAATATTAATTAATATGATAAGTTTAAATAAAGTTAAAAAGAATTCCCAGGTTTTAGAATTTATTAAACAATCAGATGAATCTTTAATAGCAGCAGGCTATACAGAGCATAGTTTATCTCATGCCAAAATTGTTGCTGCTCGGGCAAGAACAATTGCTAAGGAAATTGGTTTTTCAAAACAAGAACAGGAAATGGCGGCTATTGCCGGCTTTTGTCATGATATGGGAAATTTTTTAAGTAGAAGCCATCATCATTATTTCGGCGCTTTATTGTTTTATCAAGTTTTTAATCAGGATTTTACTCCAGAGGAATTGGCAATAATTATGAACGCAATTTCTAATCATGATAAAGATGAAATGAATTTTTCCAATATTATTGCCGCGATAGTTGTTTTAGCTGATAAAACAGATGTACGCCGTTCAAGGGTTGTTAATAAAAAACCCAAGAAAATCAAAGAAGATATACATGATAGGGTTAATTTTGCCACAAAGATATCAAGAGTAAGAATTAACAAAAAGAAAAAATTAATTACTTTAATTCTTAAAATAGATACTAATTTTGTGCCAATAATTGAATACTTTGAAATTTTTACAGACAGAATGGTTTATTGCAGAAAAGCGGCAAAGTTTTTAGGTTATAAGTTTGGTCTGATAATTAATAATTTTAAATTACTTTAAAATGAAATGGCAGATTTATTTATTGTTGCCACTCCAATAGGAAATTTAGAAGACATCTCTTTGCGAGCTATTCGCGTTTTAAAAGAAGTTGATATAATATTGTGCGAAGATACTAGAGTAACAAGAAAATTACTATCACGTTATAATATCGAAACTTCAGTTTTAAGCTATCACCAACATTCGCAACTTAAAAAAGTAAATTACATAGTTGATTTATTAAAAAAAGGAAAAAACTTGGCATTAGTTTCTGATTCAGGAACTCCCGGAATTTCTGATCCAGGGAATAAATTAATAGAGTTTCTTATTAAAGAAAATATTGATGTATCAATTATTCCAATCCCGGGCTGTTCAGCTTTAATAAGCGCAGCTTCTATTTCTGGCTTTCCAATGGATAGATTCACTTTTTTAGGATTTCCTCCACACAAGAAAAAAAGAAATAAATTTTTTGAAGAATTACTTCGTCAGTTGGTAGATTTAAAACATCCTGTTATTTTTTATGAATCACCTCATAGAATTATTAAAACATTAGAAGAGATTAGTAAAAAATCTGAAGAAATTAATCTTAATTTACAAGTAATTGTTTGCCGGGAATTAACTAAAAAATTTGAAACAATTTACAGAGGAACAATCGATGAGGTGGTAAAAAAAATAAAAGATGATAAAATAAAAGGAGAATTTACAATAATTATTTATAAAAATTATGTATAATTTAAAACAATTATATCAACTTAAGGAAAAAATAAGAACATTAGAAGACGAAAAAAGCAGAGTAGAAAGAGATTTAAGAAAGCTAACAGCGGGCTATATTATTGCAGCTTTTGGTTTTGTAGCTGGTTTAGCATGGAGGGATGTATCAATGGCTTTGGTAGAATATTTGTTTCCAATGAGCAAAGATACTATTTTAGCTAAGTTTATTTATGCAATTATAGTAAGCATTGCATTAGCTCTTGCTACTATTTATGTGCTGAGATTTATAGGTAAAACAAAGAAGAAAAAAGGTATTGAACATATTAAATAATAGATTATTTGATTATATTTATGAAAAATTTAGTAATAGGGGATGAGTTAGCCAAGAAATTAGCTCAGCAACTTAATTTGGATTTTATTTTAATAGAAGATAGAGTTTTTCCTGATGGAGAGGTACAACCACGCTTGGAAAAAGAAGAAAAAGTTAATAAAGCTATTTTAGTTTTTCAGAAAAAACAAAAAGAAGATATTAATGCTTATTTAATTAAGTATTTTTTATTACTGAGAAAGATAAAAGAGCTTACGCAAGAAACAATATGTATTATGCCCTATCTTCCTTATGCACGCCAAGATTCTATTTTTCGAGAAGGCGAACCACTTTCTTCGTTGTACATTGCTGAATTAATAGAAAAGAATGCGGATGTTTTTATTACCTGCAATATGCATGAGCATAGAAAAAAGATTGGAGATTTGTTTAAAATTCCAGCATATAATATCTTTCTTTTTCAAGATTTAGCAGAAGAATTTGAAAATTTTAACACAGATAATGTAATTGTTGTTGGGCCTGATAAAGAATCAAAAGCGTTTGTTGATGATTTTTGTAAAAAATTTCCTGCTGAAAAAGTAGTTTTTGAAAAAGAAAGAGATATTAAAACAGGGAAAATAAGTTTTTTGTTTGATAGGAACTATGATTTTACAGATAAAGACGTTATTATTGTCGATGATATTGTTTCAACTGGTAGGACTATTTTACAAGCTGCTAAAATTGCGCAGGAGCTTAAAGCCAAAACAATTAGTTTTGCTTTTGTTCATTCTATATTTGGAGATAAAGCAATAGAAGAATTAAGTAAAATAAATCCTAAAAAAATTGTATTTACAAACACTTTGGAAAATTCTCAATCTTCGGTTGATATTACTAAAGAATTAGCAATGTGTATTTTGAACAACAAATTGATTTAAAAAATGAAAAACAATTCAAAAACAAAAGGCATTTTTTTTCTCAAAGTTAAATATTTGGATATCAAAACAGGTTATCCTTGGATTCTTATTATTAATGAAAAAGATGGGAAAAAGTTTGGGGTTAGGCCAGGCGATGAATTAGTTGTTAAGTGGAAAGAAAAACAGACAGAAATAGCAGTAGATATTACAAAATCCTTGGTAAAAAAAGGAGAAGTCGGGCTTTTTAGAGACATTACTAATAGATATAAGATTAAAGCAGGTAATTTATTAGAATTAAAACTTGCTGGTCATGCCCCTTCTCTTAAATTTATTCATAAAAAATTGAATAGGAAGAGACTATCTTATAAAGAGATGCGTGTTTTGGTTTCTGATATAACTAAGTACAGAGTTAATGATTTAGAATTAGCTTTTTTTATTGCTTCTGCGTTTGATGAAAAGAATTTTTCTAAAGAAGAAGTTTATTATTTAACAAAAGCCATTAGTGAGACAGGGGATATGATAAAATTTGGAAAAGTTGCAGCTGATAAACATTCTATTGGAGGAATTCCAGGCAATCGCGTTAGCCCTATAATAGTTCCAATTGTGGCAAGTTATGGAATTACAATTCCAAAAACTTCTTCCAGAGCGATAACTTCCGCAGCTGGAACGGCAGATACAATGGAAGTATTGGCGCCAGTAAGTTTGTCTCTGGAAAAAATAAAAAGAGTTGTTAAAAAAACAAATGGTTGTTTAATTTGGGGAGGAGCTTTAAGATTAGCTCCTGCTGATGATAGGTTTATTAAAATTACCCGTAGATTAGGATTGGAACCTTATTCTAAAATGGTTGTCAGCATTATGTCCAAGCAAATAGCTACTGGAATTAATTATTTGGTAATAGATATGCCAATTGGGCCTACCGCAAAAATTTCAAATAAAAAAGATATTCGGTTCGTTAAAAATTTATTTTTATATTTATCAAAGAGATTTAATATTAAAATTAAAATTGTTTCTCAAAAAACAATGGGTCCTATAGGAAAAGGCGTTGGTCCTTGTTTGGAAGCGAGAGATGTATTAAGAGTTTTACAACAAAAAGAAAACAGGCCAAGAGATTTAGAAAAAAAAGCCATATTATTATCAGGGTATTTATTGGAATTAGTCGGAAAAGCAAAAAAAGGAAATGGAAAAAAATTAGCTTTAGAAAGCTTACGATCAAAAAATGCTTTTCGAAAAATGCAAGAAATTATAAAAGCGCAGGGGGGGAATTCAAATATTGATTCTGAAGAACTTCCTTTAGGTGAAGTCACTTATAAATTAAAGTCTATTAAAAATGGATTAATCCAATCTATTCATAATAAAAACTTGAATAAGATCTGTGGATTATTAGGTACGCCTTCAACGAAAGAAGCAGGAATTTATTTAAATAAGTCCATTGGAGAAAAAGTAAAAAAGAATGATATTTTGTGTACTTTTTATACTGATAGTGAGCAAAGATTGATTTTAGCTAAACATGCTTTGCAAAAATTGGAATTGTATAATATAAAATAAAGTAGTAAAATAGGATAAAGGTCGATTCACCTACCTAAATTTTATAGAATAAAACTCGGGTATGTAAATTTTTAAAAAATAAAAATATGAATTGGATGCTTTATCTTCTTATAGTATTATGGGGAATTTTTGGAGTTTTAGCGCTTATTCTTCCTAAGAAAGCCAAGGATTTTTCTGTGAAGCTTTCACATAGTGGTCCTTATTGGGTGTGGGGAATAATAGCTCTAATAGTTGCTGTTTTGTTTTGGCAATCTGCAGAGTTAGTAAGCGCCCCTTTATTAATTCAGGTTTTGGCTGTTTTAGCGGGTATTAAAGGATTATGTTTATTAGTTTTGCCAAAGAGTAAGATGGATGCTATGTTGAGATATTGGACTGGAATTTCTGATATTGTTTATAGAGTGATGGGTGTAGTTTTATTGATTGTTGCTTATTATGTTTTCAAGATGCTGATTTAGAAAATTAGTTATTAATGAAATGAAGATAGCAGGTATATTTATCATACCTGCTATCGTTTTTAAAAAAGATAAAAAAATGATACAATATAAATAATTAATTAAATATTTTTAAATTTATGTTTGCAGAAGTCCCTTTAATTTTTCAACTTATAATTCTTTTGTTTTCTGTTGTTGTTCATGAAGTTTCTCATGGATTAGCTGCTTTGCGTTTGGGCGATGACACAGCAGAGAAAATGGGGCGTTTAACATTAAACCCATTAAAACATTTAGATCCAATTGGGTCTGTTCTTGTTCCTTTGATGTTAATTTTAATGAAAACTGGTTTTATATTTGGTTGGGCTAAACCTGTTCCTTACAATCCATTAAATCTTAAAATGCCTCGACGTGATTCAGCTATATTAGCTTTTGCCGGACCATTGTCTAATTTTTCTTTGGCTCTTGTTTTTGGGTTAATTATTAGAATAATAATTACAACTTCTTCGTTTGTATCGCTTTTGCCTTTTTTGATGTTTATTGTATGGATTAATTTAGTTTTAGGCGTATTTAATTTATTACCAATTCCTCCATTAGATGGCTCAAAAATATTATTTTATTTTTTTCAATCTCGTGAATTGGAAATTTTTCTTCATCGATATGGCATAATTCTTTTATTCCTTTTTATTATGCTTGGAGGAGGTATTATTCTACCGCTCATATATTTATTATTTTCAACTTTAACTGGAATTCCGCTTAGTTAATTGACAGAAAACCGCTTATTTGCTAAACTATTTTCTATTATGCCCACTTTACATCAATTAATTAAAAAAGAGAGAAAGCCGATTATAAAAAAGAGCAAATCTGTTGCTCTGTCTTTTTCTTTTAATACTATAAAAAATAGACCAAGTCATCATCCATCTTCTTTTAAAAAAGGTGTTTGTTTAAAAGTTTTTACAGCAACTCCTAAAAAACCAAATTCTGCTTTGCGAAAAGTAGCTCGAGTTAAATTAAGCAATGGTATGGAGGTTACCGCATATATTCCAGGAGAAGGGCATAATCTTCAAGAACATTCAATCGTTTTAGTAAGAGGAGGAAGAGTAAAAGATTTGCCAGGTGTGCGTTATCATGTAGTTCGTGGCAAACATGATATTACTGGAGTAGAAGGAAGAAAACAGCAAAGGAGTAAATATGGAACAAAAAAAACAAAGGGATAATTTATTATGAGAAGGAAACATAGACAAGAAAAAAATTACGAACCAGATTTGATTTACAAAAGTGCTTTAGTAACACGTTTTATTAATTATTTAATGAAGGATGGTAAAAAGTCAATTGCTAAAAAAGTTTTTTACGATACTATGGAAAGTATAAAGAAACAAACAAAACAAGATCCGTTGAGTATTTTTAATTTAGCTATTCAAAATATTTCTCCGGAAATAGAAGTTAAAAGCAGAAGGATTGGAGGAGCTAATTATCAAGTTCCACAGGCTGTTCCTGAATACAGAAAAACTACTTTAGCTTGTCGCTGGATTATTAATGCTTCACGTGCTAAAAAAGGAAAAACAATGGCAGAAAGATTAGCTGAAGAATTAATTTTAGGTTCTAAGGAAGAAGGAGCAGCAATGAGAAAGAAGCAAGAAACACATCGTATGGCTGAAGCAAATCGTGCTTTTGCTCGTTTCCGTTTTTAAATTAATATTATGAATAAAATATATCCTATTGAGAAAATAAGGGACATTGGTTTTATAGCTCACATTGATGCAGGCAAGACAACCACTACCGAGCGCGTTTTATTTTATACAGGAATATCTCATAAGATAGGAAACATAGATGATGGGGATACTGTGATGGATTGGATGGACCAAGAAAGAGAAAGAGGAATTACAATTACCTCTGCTGCTACTGTTTGTTTTTGGACACCTACTTACAGGGATAAAGATACTAATTATCAATATAGGATAAATATTATTGACACTCCTGGGCATATTGATTTTACAGCTGAAGTACAGAGGTCTTTAAGGGTTCTTGATGGTGCTGTTGTTATTTTTGATGGAGTGGCTGGAGTAGAATCTCAGTCAGAAACAGTTTGGCATCAAGCTGATAAATACAAAGTTCCAAGAATGTGTTTTATTAACAAAATGGATAGAATAGGAGCTGATTTTTATAAGGGCTTAGAATCTATTTATGAAAGGTTAACTCCAAATGCACAGCCAATTAATATACCTATTGGAGCTGAAGATAAGTTTGAAGGAGTTGTGGATTTAATTACAATGAAAGCTGTTTATTTCAAAGGAGATAAAGGTGAAATAATTGAGTCAAAAGAAATCCCTGCAGATTTAATAGAAAAAGCTAAAGAATACAGAAAATTGTTAATAGAAAAGGTTGTAGAGCAAGATGAAGAATTATTAAATCAGTATTTAGAAGGCCAAGAACCAGACGAAGAAAAGATAAGGAAAGTATTGAGAGAAGCTACTATTAAGGAAAAAATTGTTCCAGTTCTTTGCGGATCTTCTTTTAAGAATAAAGGAGTGCAGCCTCTTATTGATGCAATTGTAGAATATCTTCCTTCTCCTATAGATGTTCCACCAGTTGAAGGAATTCATCCAAAAACAGGAGAAAAAGTTCTTTGTCTCCCTGATGATAAAAAACCTTTTGCAGCGCTTGTATTTAAAATAGCAAATGATCCTTATGTTGGCACATTAAATTTTTTTAGGGTTTATTCTGGAACATTTAAAAAAGGTAATTATGTTTTTAATGCCAATAAATCAAATCAAGAGAGGATTGGAAGATTATTGCAAATGCATTCTAATCGCCGTGAAGAATTAGAAGAAATACGCGCAGGCGATATAGCAGCTACTGTTGGTTTGAAAAATACAGGAACAGGGGATACTTTATGTGATATTAATCATCCAGTGATTTTAGAAAAAATTTCTTTTCCAGACCCTGTCATTTCTATAAAAGTAGAACCGCAAACAAAATCTGATCAAGAAAAAATGTCTTTAGTATTGAAAAAATTATCTGAAGAAGACCCAACTTTTCAGGTAAAAACTGATGAAGAAACTTCAGAAACAATTATTTCCGGGATGGGTGAACTTCATTTAGAAATTTTAGTTGATAGAATGAGAAGAGAGTTTAATCTTAAGGTGGAAACTGGTAAACCACAGGTAGCTTTCAGAGAAACTATTAAAAAAAGTGTTGAAAGTGAAGGTAAATATATTAGACAATCAGGCGGTCGTGGTCAGTATGGTCATGTTTTGCTGAAATTAGAGCCCCTAGAAAGAGGAAAAGGATTTGAGTTTGTTGATGTTATTAAAGGCGGAGCAATTCCTAAAGAATTTATTCCCGCGGTAAAAAAAGGGGTAGAAGAAGCTTTGGAAAAGGGTGTTTTAGCTGGTTATCCATTGTCTGACATAAAAGTTACGCTTTATGATGGATCTTTTCATGATGTAGATTCTTCAGATTTTGCTTTTAAAATTGCTGGTTCTATGGCTTTTCAGGATGGTGCAAAAAAAGCCAATCCAGTTCTTTTAGAGCCAATAATGAAATTAGAAGTAGTTGTTCCTGAGAAATTCTTAGGAGATGTTATGGGTGATTTGAGTTCAAAAAGAGGTCTTGTAGAAAGTATGCATGACAGGGGTATGATGAAAGTAATTAATGCAAAAGTTCCTTTGGCAGAAATGTTTGGGTTTGCTACAAGATTGCGTTCTATGACTGAAGGTAGAGGTACATTTACAATGGAATTCAATTGTTATAAAGAAGTTCCTTCTAACATAACTGAAGAAATAATGGGTAAACAGTCTTCAACTTGACAATAAATTAGTTATGCCTTAATATTGTAAATACAAAGGCAACTCGCTAGTTAGCGGAAAAAAATTCCCTGTATATATAGTCGAAGGGTAAAAAAATAAATAAAAATTAAAATTTAAAAACATGGCAGAAAAAGAAAAATTTGTTCGTGGTAAAACACATATGAATGTAGGAACTATTGGTCACATTGACCATGGTAAGACTACTTTAACAGCAGCTATTTCACATGCGCTAAATTTAAAAGGTTTAGCAAAAAAATCTCTAAATGTAGATGAGATTGATAATGCTCCTGAAGAAAAAAATCGTGGTATTACTATCAATGTTCATCATTCTGAATATGAAACTGAAAAAAGGCATTATGCTCATATTGATTGCCCAGGACATAGCGATTATATCAAAAACATGATTACTGGGTCAGCTCAAATGGATGGTGCTATCTTGGTAGTTTCTGCTCCTGATGGTCCTATGCCACAAACTTTTGAGCATATTCTTTTAGCTCGTCAAGTAGGAGTTCCTGCGATGATTGTCTTCTTAAACAAAGTAGACATGGTTCAGGATAAAGAATTATTAGATTTAGTGGAAACAGAAATCAGAGAACTCTTAACTAAGAATGGTTTTCCTGGCGATAAAGTTCCTGTAATAAAAGGCTCAGCTTTGAAAGCATTAGAAGCTAAATCTGTTGATGATGAATCAATAAAGCCAATATTTGAATTATTAGATTCTCTTGATTCTTATTTCCCTGATCCTGTAAGAGATACAGATAAGCCATTCTTAATGCCTATTGAAGATATATTCTCAATAGAAGGACGAGGAACTGTAGCTACTGGAAGAGTTGAAAGGGGAATTATTAAGATTAATGATGAGATAGAAATTGTCGGCTATCATCCAACAATCAAAACTGTTGTTACTGGACTTGAGATGTTTAATAAATCACTTGATGAAAGTCAAGCTGGAGATAATGTCGGTGTGTTATTGAGAGGAATTAAAAAAGAAGAGATAAGAAGAGGCCAAGTATTGGCTAAACCAGGTTCAATAACCCCTCATACAGAATTTGAAGCCGAGGTTTATATCTTGGCCAAAGAAGAAGGCGGAAGGCATACACCTTTCTTCACTGGTTATAAGCCGCAATTCTTTATTAGAACTGCTGATGTAACAGGAGAAGTTACTCTTCCTGAGGGTGTGGAAATGGTAATGCCTGGTGATAATGTAAAGTTTAAAGTTAAATTAATTGCTCCAATAGCATTAGATGACACTTCTCGTTTTGCTATAAGAGAAGGTGGACGAACTGTAGGCGCTGGAGTCGTTACAAAAGTTGTAAAATAAAGAATTTATTGTGCCAACCTCTAATACTGAGATTCAACAAAAGATTAGGATTAAGATAAAGGGCTATGATCATCGGATCCTTGACAACTCTTGTCAGCAAATTATTGAAACTGTAATGAGATATGGGAGTGAGACAATAGGCCCGATTCCTTTACCAACAGAAATTCATCGATATACGGTGAACAGGTCTACTTTTGTTAAAAAAGATGCCCGTGAACAATTTGAGATCAGAATCCATAAAAGATTAATAGAAATTTCTAATCCTAATCCAAAAATTATTGAAGCACTTACAAGTTTAGATTTGCCGGCAGGAGTAGACATAGAAATAAAGATGTAAATCAGAATGACTAGTCTAGAGCAGTAATCTTTAGAGGAACTGGGCTAGTGCCCAGTTTTTCAATGCTAAATTTATGAAGTTTATACTAGCTAAAAAATTAAAAATGTCACAGGTTTTTGATAGTAATGAGAAAGTTATTCCAGTAACTGTTTTAGAAGCTGGGCCTGTTAAAGTTACGCAAATAAAAACCAAAGATAAAGATGGTTATGAAGCTATTCAAGTTGGTTATGGGTATAAAAAAAATCAAACAAAAGCTTTAGTTGGACATTTAAAAGACTTAGAAAAGTTTTCTTGGTTAGCAGAAAAACGTGGTGAGATTTCTGGCCATAAAATTGGTGATGAAATTAAGGTAAATGTTTTTAAAGAAGGTGATAAGGTGGCAGTTATAGGTAAAAGCAAAGGAAAAGGTTTCCAGGGTGTAGTTAAGAGGCATGGATTCAAGGGTTCTCCAGCAAGCCATGGGACAAAAGATAGATTAAGGGCTCCTGGATCAATTGGATCTACTGGGCTTCATCGAGTAGAGAAAGGTAAAAAGATGGCTGGAAGAACTGGTCAGGATCAATTCACATTAAAAAAGATAGAAATTATAAAAATTGATCCAGAGAAAAACATTCTTTATTTAAAAGGAGCTATTCCTGGCAGAAGAGGTTCATTAATAAAAATTATTGGATAAAAATATGAAAGCATCGGTTTATAATCAAAAAGGAGAAGGATTAAAAAAGATTGAGTTGTCTGAAGATGTTTTTGGCAAGAAAATTAACAAGAATCTTGTATATCAAGTATACACAAGCCTTTTAAGTAATCGACGCAAGTCATTGGCTTTTAGTAAGGATAGGTCAGAAGTTAGAGGTGGAGGAAAAAAGCCTTGGAGACAGAAAGGAACAGGAAGAGCAAGGCATGGTTCAAATCGTTCTCCTATATGGTCAGGAGGTGGCGTAACATTTGGCCCAAGATCAAAAGAAAGGAATTTTACAAAGAAAATAAATAAAAAGATAAGGCAGGAAGCTTTTAAAATGGTTCTCTCAGAAAAATTTAGAGATGGAGAGGTTAAAATAATTGAGAGTATCAATTCAAAAGGACTGAAAACAAATCAGATGGATAAATTCTTTAAAAAGCTGTTAAAGATAGAAAAAAAATTTCCTAAAGTTTTGTTTTTAATTAATTCAAAAAACAAAGAATTACAAAAGAACATAAGGAATTTATCATATATCAGAGTTATGAATTTAGAGAATATTGATTTGATTGAAATATTAAATAATAAATATTTAATATTACCAGAAGATATTTTACCAATATTAGAGAAAAAATAAATTAATGAGTGTTTTAAATATTTTTAAAAAAAAGAAAAATGAAGAAAAGAAAACAAAAGAGGTAAAAGAAGAGAAAATTGAGAAAAATGTTGTGGAGGAAAAGAAGGTTGGAATAAAAAAGGGGGTTGTTTTAGAAGGATCTTCTTCTGCTTTATTATTGCATCCTTATCTTAGTGAGAAGTCTACTATTTTAAGAGACAGAGAAAATAAATATATTTTTAAAGTTAATTCTAAAGCTACAAGAAATGAAATAAAAAAACTTTTAGAAGATATTTATCATGTTGATGTAATTAAAATTAATGTGATAAATACTCCCACTAAAGTTAGAAAGTGGAGGCAGAAAAAGAGTCATTTTGGTAGAAATAAGAAGATGATAGTTACTATAAAAAAAGGTCAAAAAATAGAATTAGGAATATGATAAAAAGATACAAACCAACTACACCATCTCGTCGTCATTACACTGTTTCTGATTATTCTGTTTTGACAAGTGATAAACCATTTAAAAGATTAACTTCTTCTAAAAAAAGAAGGGTTGGAAGATCCAATGGGAGAATAACAGTTAGGCATAAAGGAGGTGGCAATAGAAAATTATACAGGGAGATTATTTTTAGTCAGCAAAAAAAAGGAATTCCTGGTATAGTAAAAACTATTGAATATGATCCTTATCGTTCTGCATTTATCTCTTTGATATCATACAAAGATGGTGATTGGCGCTATATATTAGCTCCACAGAATTTGAAAGTCGGGGATGAAATTATCTGCGATGAAAAGACACCTTTAAAAAAAGGCAATAGATTAGAATTAAAAAATATTCCAGTTGGGACTTTGGTGCATAATATTGAAGTTAAAAAAGGAGGAGGCGGTAAATTAGCCAAATCAGCAGGATCATCTGCCCAGATAATAACTCAAGATGGAAAATACACACACCTTAAAATGCCTTCTTCAGAGGTGAGAAAAGTATTAGATATTTGTTATGCGTCAATAGGACAACTTTCTAATGTTGAACATGGGATGGTAAGCATTGGAAAAGCAGGCAGATCACGTCATTTAGGGAGAAGACCAAAAGTTAGAGGAAGTGCAATGAATCCAATTGACCATCCTTATGGAGGCGGAGAAGGGAGGACACAGAGAGGAACTAAGCGGCCAAAGAGTATTTATGGTAAGGTTACTGGTGGTGTAAAAACAAGAAAGAGAAAAAAATATTCTAATAAGTTAATTATAAAAAGACGAAAGAAAAAACGTAAAAAATAACAATATGTCTCGTTCATTAAAAAAAGGTCCATATGTTCATCCAAAATTATTAAAGAAACTCTCCAAGATAAAAATAGGGGATAAGACTCCTATTAAAACTTGGTCAAGGGATTCTATTATTACTCCAGCAATGGTCGGTTTTGTTTTTGCTGTACATAATGGTAAAGATTTTATTGAAGTAGAGGTAAGAGAAGAAATGGTAGGGCATCATTTAGGCGAATTTTCAATTACTAGAAAATTTATTAAACATGGTGGTAAAATGCAAAAGGAATTAGAAGCAAAAGCCAGAGCGTTAGGAAAAACACCTACTCCTGAAAAAAAATAAGAAAAATTTAGAATAAAACATGGAAGTAAAAGCCTCTTTAAAATATTTAAGAATTAGCCCCCGAAAGGTTCGATTAGTTGCTGATCTAATAAAAGGATTGTCTGTGAAGGTTGCAGAAGCTAATTTGTTGCATGTTTCAAAGAGAAGCAGTAATCCTTTATTAAAATTATTAAAATCTGCTGTAGCTAATGCTGAACATAATTTCGGATTAGATAAGAATAATCTTTTCATTAGGGCTATTAGAGTGGATGAAGGACCAGCTTTGAAAAGATGGCGTCCTAGAGCACGTGGAGCAGCTTTCTCTATAAAAAAAAGAACTTCTCATATTTTTCTTACATTAAAAGAAATTAAAGAAAACAAAGAAAAGAAAGGAAAAGTCAAAGAAGAAAAAAAAGAAATTAAGAAAATAAAGAAAATAAAGAAAACAATAAAAGCAAAGGGACCTGCAAGTGTTAAAAAACCTGAATTAAGAAAAGAAGAAAAAAGAGTAAAAAAACCTGCTCTAAAACAAAAAATGTTTCGTCGTAAAGCAATTTAAATATTTATATGGGTCAAAAAATCAATCCAAAATCTTTTAGGATGGGAATTAATAGGGGATGGCAATCTCGTTGGTTTAATTTGAAAGAATTTCCAATCTTGTTAGAACAGGATCATAAAATTCGTAAATTTATTAGTGAAAAAACTAAAACATGCAGGGTAGAAAGTATAGGCATTGAAAGAAAAGCTGGTGATATCAAAATTATTATTAAAACTGCTCGTCCTGGATTATTAATCGGTCGTCAAGGTCAAGGAATAGAAATTCTTCAAAAAGGGCTAGCAAAATTATTAAAAACTAAAATACGTATTAATATTTCAATTGAAGAAGTTAAACATCCTGAAATATCTGCTGAAATTGTAGCTCAAAGTATTGCCGAAGATTTAGAAAAAAGAATGCCGTACAGAAGAGTTCTTAAGCAATATATAACTAAAGTTATACAGCGTAAAGAAGTTTTGGGTGTTAAGATTTTAGTTTCAGGAAGATTAGATGGATTAGAAATTGCCCGTAATGAATGGTTAAAAGAGGGAAAATTGCCTTTATCAACTATTAGAGCAGATATTGATTATGGTTTTGCTGAAGCACATTGTACTTATGGAATAATTGGAATAAAAGTATGGATATACAAAGGAGAAAAGTTTTCAGATGTTAATAAGCATTAATTATTACTATGTTGTTGCCAAAGAAAGTAAAACACAGAAAAATGCATAAAGGACGAAAGAGATTTCGCCAAGTGGAAACTAGGGGAGTAGAGCTTTCTTTTGGTAGTTTTGGATTAAAAGCATTAGAAGAAGCTTGGTTGACATCACAACAAATAGAATCAGCTTATCGGGCAATAGCTCGATCTTTGCAAAAAGAAGGAAAAATTTGGATGAGAGTATTTCCTGATAAACCTATCACTAAAACAGCGGCAGAAACTACTATGGGAGGAGGAAAAGGATCTGTTGATCATTATGTTTTTCCAGCAAAGCCGGGGAGAATACTTTTTGAATTAGACGGAGTTTCATATAAAAAAGTAAAAGAAGCTTTTCGTTTAGCTAATTCAAAATTACCGATTAAAACTTCAATTGTAAGGAAATAGATATAATAAAAATTATGTCAAAAACACGAGAATTAAGATTAAAACAAGAAGAAGAATTAAACCAATTATTATCTGAGTCTCAAAAAAAATTACGGGAGCTAAGATTTAATTTAGCAAGTGGTAAGGTTAAAAATGTACGTACGATTCGTGTTTTGAAAAAAGATATTGCGAGGATTTTAACTATTTTAAATGAAAAATCAAAGAAAATTATTTAATTATTTTGTGTTTTAGGAATAAATTTAAATATGAAAAAACAAATTAAAAAACAAAAAAGAATATTAAAAGGTGAAATTGTGTCAGATAAAATGGATAAAACTGTTGTAGTTAAAGTTTCTAGATTGAAAGTGCATCCTAAATATAAAAGGCGCTATCGGATTTCCAGGAATTTTAAAGCGCATGATGAAAAGAATGAATATCATATGGGTGATAAAGTAATTATTCAAGAAACAAGGCCTTTGTCTAAAGAAAAAAGATGGATAGTGAAAAAAAAGGAACAAGTAGTAAGTAATAAAAAAGAAGAAGCATGATTCAACCGCAGACAATTTTAAAGGTAGTTGATAATAGCGGAGCAAAAGTAATTCGTTGTTTTCGGGTATTAGGTGGAACAAGAAGAAGATATGCAGAGCTTGGGGATCTTATTGTTGCTTCTGTTCAAATAGCTGAACCTCGCAGGGAAATAAAAAAGAAAACAGTTGTAAAAGCTATTGTTGTAAGGCAGAAGAAAGCATTTAGGAGAAAAGATGGAAGTTATATCCGTTTTAATGAAAATGCTGCTATCCTTGTAAATGAAAAAAAAGAACCAATAGGAAATCGTATTTTTGGGCCTATACCAAGGGAGATAAAAGAAAGGGGGTATAGCAAAGCAGCAGGATTAGCCCCAGAATTAGTTTAGATTTAAAATTATGAATATTAAAAAAGGAGATTCAGTTTTAATAAAAAAAGGCAAAGATAAAGGAAAATCAGGAAAAGTGATAAAGATTTTGTCAAAAGAGGACAAAGTAGTTGTTGAAGCTTTGAATTTGGTAAAAAAGATACAAAAACCTAAAAAGGCAGGTGAAAAAGGACAAATCATTTCCATGCCCAGACCTGTTTTTAGGGCGAATGTTATGTTAATCTGTCCTAGTTGTAAGCAGCCTACGCGAATTAGTTATAAAAAAGATAACAAGAACAAATATAGAATTTGTAAAAAATGTGGCTCTAAGATTTCTTAAATTTATGAAATTTTCTTACAAAGAACAAGTTAAAAAAATAGTAATTCCTGAAATGAAAAAAGAATACCATATTGGTAATGATTTTGGAGTTCCAAAAATTACAAAAGTAGTAATTAATATAGGAATAGGTCGATTATCTACTAGCTCTAAAAATAATACAGAATTGATTAAAAAAATTTCTGATATTTTAGCAATGATTACAGGCCAAAAACCATCTGTGAGGCCTGCAAAAAAATCTATTGCAAGTTTTAAAACAAGAGAAGGAATGCCCATTGGTTTAAAAGTTACTTTAAGAGGCAAGAGAATGGAAGATTTTATTTATAAATTTGTTAACATAGTCCTTCCTAGGGTCAGAGATTTTTGGGGGATTCCTCTAAAAAATATTGACGAGGCTGGAAATTTAAATTATGGTATAAAAGAATGTAATGTTTTTCCAGAAACAGAAGATATACAAAATATTCATCCTTTTGGATTAGAGATTACTTTTGTGACAAATACAAAAAACAGAGAGCAATCAATAAAATTATATCAATTATTAGATTTTCCTTTATGGCGAAAAAATCAGTAATAGCAAGATCAAAAAAAACTCCTAAGTATTCTTCACGAATTGTGAGGCGTTGTTGGCGTTGCGGAAGAAAGGCAGGATACATGAGAGATTTTGGTCTTTGTCGTATATGCTTTAGGGAGTTAGCCTCAACTGGAAAAATACCTGGAATAAAAAAATCAAGTTGGTAAATTCATTATTTTAAATTATATTATGACAGATCCTATTGCAGATATGTTAACAAGAATACGAAATACCCAAGCAGTTAAAAAGAAAACTGTTATTTTTCCTTATTCAAAAATAAAATGGGAAATTTTAAATGTTTTATTAAAAAATGGTTTTATTAAAGAGATTAATAAAACAAAGAAGAAAAATAAAAAATTTATTGAAATAATACTCAAATATGACGAAAAAGGACTTCCAAGAATTTCTGAATTAAAAAGAGTCTCTAAGTCGTCAAATCGTGTATATATTCAAGCGAAAGATATTTGGTTTTTTAAGAAAGGTTTGGGTATAAGAATACTATCAACTCCAAAAGGTATTCTTTCTGATAAAGAAGCCAAGAAATTAAATGTTGGCGGAGAAGTTTTATTAGAAATATGGTAATTAAATTTTAATTATGTCTCGTATAGGTAAAAAAGAAATTAATATTCCAAATTCAGTTGAAATAATTTTGGAAGGAAACAAGTTAAAAGCCAAAGGCCCTAAAGGTGAAGATTTTTTAATAGTTAAAGATGGTTTTAAAATCGATATTAAAGACAATATTTTATCAGTTATTCCTATCCCAGAAAAACAAAAAAAAGACACTTCTGCTCAGTGGGGAACTTTAAGAGCATTAATTAATAATCTTATAACAGGAGTTGAAAAAGGATTTGAAAAACAGCTAGAAATTCAGGGGGTAGGTTTTAAAGCTGCTCTTGACGGCTCTAATTTAAACCTTAAATTAGGGCATAGCCACCCTATTATTCTTTCAATTCCGGAGAACTTAGATGTAAAAGTAGAAAAAAATATAATTACTATTAACGGTATTTCAAAAGAAAAAGTCGGACAATTTGCTTCGTTAATAAAATTCAAAAGGCCTGTTGAACCCTACAAAGGAAAAGGGGTTCGTTATGTTGGTGAAAAAGTATTAAGAAAAGCAGGTAAGAAAGTAGCAACTACTGCTTAAATAAATTAAAAGAATCAATGAGTAAAAACAGAAAAAAAGAACAAAAACAAAAAAGACATAGAAAGGTAAGAGCGAAAATTTATGGGACAGAAAAAAGACCTCGTCTTTGTGTATTTAAGTCCAATAAGCATATTTATGCCCAGGTTATTAATGATGAAAAGGGATTTACTCTTGTTTCAGCTTCTGATTTAGAAATTAAAGATTCAAAAAAAGATAAGAAAATTAATTTAGCGCAAAAAGTCGGAGAATTAATAGCAAAAAAGGCAAAAGATAAAAAAATACAGACAGTTGTTTTTGATAGAGGAGGGTTTAGGTATCATGGTCGTGTAAAAACTTTAGCTGATGAAGCTAGAAAGCAAGGTTTACAGTTTTAATTTTGTAATAACTATGGCATTTAATAGAAAACCGAAAATCAATAAAAGTGAATATGAAGAGAATCTTTTAGATATTGCTCGTGTGACTCGAGTAGTGGCAGGAGGAAAACGTTTAAGTTTTCGGGCTACATTGGTAATTGGCAGCAGGTCTAAGGACAAGCATGAAGTTGGTGTTGGGGTATGCAAAGGCAAGGATGTGGCTCAAGCAATTCAAAAAGCAAGCAATAAAGCAAAAAAGAATCTTATCACTGTTCCAGTTGTTAATGAAACTATTCCGCATGAAGTAACGGCAAAATATAAAGCATCAAAAGTGATTATAAAGCCAGCCAAAAAAGGGAAAGGCGTTAGGGCTGGTGGGGCAGTGCGAACCGTATTAAAATTAGCTAATATTTCAAATGCAAATGCTAAGATTTTAAGTTCAAGCAGTAATGCTATCAATAATGCCAGGGTGACTATTATTGCCCTTTCTAAATTAAAAGATTCTTTTAATAAAAATATTAAAGAAGAAAAACCAGAAATAAAGAATAAGAAATAAAGGATTATGCAAATTCATCAGTTGAGACCAAACAATAAATCATCAAAAAAAAGGAAAGTTGGCAGAGGCGGCAAAAGAGGTACTTATTCAGGGAGAGGTATAAAAGGACAGAAATCAAGAGCTGGATCAAAGATAAAACCTCAGCTAAGAGAGATGATATTAAAATTTCCTAAAAGACGCGGGGTTCTTTTTAATAGTTTGAAAAAGAAAACCTTAGCAATACAATTAGAAGAGATTGCAAAGGTTTTTCCTAATGGAGGCATTATTACTTTAAAAAAGTTAAAGAAGGCAGGCTTAATAAGAAGTAAAAAAAGTGAGTTTTATCCGGTTAAAATTTTAGGCAGCACCCCTTTGTCTAAAAAATATATTATTAAAAATTGTTCAGTTTCTGAAAAAGTAAAAGAAGCAGTTGAAAAAGCTGGAGGGAAAATAGATCTAAAAATTAAATAAATTTATATGTTTAAAAATCTTTTAGCTTTATTAAAAACGCCAGATTTAAGAAAAAAAGTATTTATAATTTTATTGCTTTTGGTTGTTTTTCGAATAATGGCTACTATTCCTTTGCCAAATGTTGACAGAGAACAATTGCAAGTCTTTCTTACTTCTAACCAGATATTTGGACTTTTTAATGTTTTTACAGGTGGAGCTTTTAAGAATATTTCAATTGCTTTGCTTGGTGTTGGCCCTTTTATTACAGCTTCTATTATAATGCAGCTTCTTACAATGGTTTTTCCTGCTTTGAAAGAAATGCTCAGCGAAGGAACTGATAAAGAAAGAGCAAAATTTATGCAGTATTCTCGTTTATTAACGATTCCTCTAGCAGCTTTGCAGGGATTTGGTTTTTTGAATTTGTTAAGCAGGCAAGGTGTAATTGTTTTTGCTAATCCAATTGACTTGATAAGAGATATTATTATTGTTACCACAGCTTCAGTATTTTTAATGTGGATTGGCGAGTTGATAACAGAACAGAAATTAGGCAATGGAATTTCTTTAATAATTTTTACGGGTATCGTTATAGGTTTTCCGCGTCAGATTATGCAGACAGTAATTAGTACAGACCCTACAAGAATTCCTAATATGATAGCTTTTTTTGCAATAGCGCTTTTAATGATTATAGGGGTTGTTTTTATTTCTAGAGGAGAAAGAAGAATTCCCGTGAGTTATGCTAAGCAAGTGCGCGGAACAAAGATTTATGGAGGGGCTTCTACGTATTTACCATTAAAAATCAACCAAGCTGGCGTAATTCCTATTATTTTTGCTCTTTCTATTTTGATGTTTCCGCAAATGATTAGTCAGTTTTTAGCGAATTCACAAAGTCCGTTTATGCTTAAGATGGCTCTCTTTTTGCAAGGGTTTAACCAACAATCTTTAATTTATCTGGTTTGCTATTTTGGTTTAGTTGTTTTGTTTACTTTTTTCTATACAACAATTACTTTTAATCCTGAGACTATTGCTGAGAACTTACAAAAAAGAGGCGGATTTGTGCCTGGCTATAGGCCTGGCCAAACAACTTCTAAATATCTTGTCAATACCAGTAATAAAATAACTCTTTTTGGGGCTCTTTTTTTGGGAATGATAGCAATTCTTCCAATAATTATGCAGCAATTTACAGGTATTACTACTTTTGCTATTGGAGGAACTTCAATTTTGATTATGGTAAGTGTAGCAATAGAAACTATGGATACAATAGAAGCTCAATTAATAATGCGCGAATATGAAATCTCATAATATTATTTTTTTAGGACGCTCTGGTTCTGGAAAAGGCACACAGGCAGAATTATTAATGAAAAGATTTTCCTTAATGAATATAGATACAGGTGATATTTTGAGAAAATTAGCAAAAAGAAAAGATAAATTTGGTAAAACTGTTTCTCAAACAATTACTCATGGAAAATTAGTTCCAATTTGGCTGGTAATTTATTGTTGGCTGGATAAACTTTTAAAAATTCCTTCAAAAAAAGGAATAATTATGGAAGGAAGTCCGCGTCAATTGGAAGAGGCAAAGATTTTAGAAGAAGTTTTTTCTTGGCTTGGGCGTAAAAATTTTAAAGTTGTTTATTTACAAACATCAATAAAAGAAGTAACGCAGAGATTATTAGCTCGCAGAATTTGTTCTAAATGCGGGAAAGAGTTTTCTTTGAATTTTACTCCTAATTTAAAAAATTGTTCTCATTGCGGAGGAAAATTAATCCGTCGGAAAGATGATTATCCAAAAGCAATTAAAAATAGAATGTTATTCTTCCAAAAGAAAATTTTACCTGTAATCAATTATTTTCGTAAGAAAAAGATCGTAGTAGAAGTTAATGGAGAAGGTTCTGTTGAACAAATCCATAAAAGAATTCTTAAAAAATTATTGTGATCTATTTTAAAACCGCCGAAGATATTAAGATTTTACGAGAAGGTGGGAAAAAATTGGCATTGATTTTAAAAAAAACAACCCAAGCTGTTAAGCCAGGAATATCTACTGCTGACTTGGATAAATTAGCTTTTAATCTTATTAGTGAATACGGGGGCAAGCCCTCTTTTTTAAATTATCAACCAAGTTTTGCTGATAAGCCATTTCCAGCTACATTATGTACTTCAATAAACGCAACTGTGGTTCATGGGGTTCCTTCAGAGGAAAAAATTTTAAAACAAGGTGATATTATTTCTTTAGATATAGGTATGGAATATAAAGGATTATTTACTGATATGGCGATAACAGTAGGAGTAGGGGAAATAAAACCAATTTATAAGAAATTAATAAAAACAACAAAAGAGTCTTTATCACAAGCAATAAAGGCGTCAAAGGTAAATAATACATTAGGTGATGTTGGTTATGCTATTCAAAAATGCGTAGAAAAACAAGGATTTGTTGTTGTAAAAGGTTTAGTTGGTCATGGTGTTGGATATTCTCCGCACGAAGATCCTGTTGTTTATAATTATGGAACGCCGCATCAGGGAATAAAGTTAGAAGAGGGAATGGTTATAGCAATAGAGCCAATGGTGACTTTTGATGATGGAACTGTAAAAGAAGAGAAAGATGGTAGTTTTGTGACTGCTAATGGAAGAGTGGCTTGTCATTTTGAACATACAATAGCGATTACAAAAAAAGGCCCAATAGTGATTACTGCGTAAAGCTAAGGAGATTTTGATTGACTTTTTGGTGTTAATGTGGTAACATATAAATGTCTTGAGAAAGACATTTTTTGTTCTTTGAAAAATATAAAAATATAAAATAAAAATATAGAAAAGAAGGATTAGAAAAATGAGAAAAATATATGTATTCAGTGTTGAAATTCCTTATTGGCGGATGAGTGTAAAGGAAGCTCAATTGTTTTCTAAGAAAGCGTTTTCGTTAGTATGTGATGGAAATAAAAAAGTTGTTAAATTAAAATTTATATTTAAGGAGGTGAAATTTAGATGTTGAAGAGAGTAGTAATGAAAACATCATCGCTTATAGTTATTGGTTATTTTTGTTTTCTTATTATCACTAAGATTGGACGCGAGATAATGATTATTTCTGAAAAATCTGGGATAGTCTATTATGGAATTATAATAAGAGGATATGAATGCTTGAGCGTTCTTTCTGCAATTGGTGGCTTTATACTTATTTGGTTGGTGATAAAATTAGTAAATTGGATATTGATTGATTATGAAAATGAAGTAGAAAATGATTCAAAAGAACAAGCGGTAGAATAAAGAATGAACCCTCATACTTATGGAGATAGGTGTGAGGGTTTTTTATTTGTTTGAATTTTGTTATAATTAAAATGATATGAATGAACTTTGGACTATTATTATTGCCGGTTCTCCCATAGTTGAATTGCGAGGGGCAATTCCTGTGGCTATGGGAATTTTTAATTTTGCTTGGCCAAAAGCGTTAATTCTAAGTTTAATTGGGAATATTTTACCAATTATTCCAATAATTTGGTTTTTAGATAAATTATCTGGTTATTTAAGCAAGCAATTTGTTTTTTTTAATCGTTTTTTTAACTGGCTTTTTGAAAGAACCAGAAAAAAGACAGAAAATAGTTTTAATAAATGGGGAAAATGGGCATTAGTGGCATTTGTCGCGATTCCTTTGCCCTTTACAGGAGTTTGGACTGGTTCAATCGCAGCATTCTTGTTTGGTGTTAAATATAAAAATGCTTTTTGGTTGATTAGTTTAGGGGCCCTTTTTGCTGGAACCTTGGTTACAATTTTAACTCTTTTAGGTATAAATATATCTTCATGAATAAATTTATTGTTTTTAATTTTAAAATGGCGCCAGCGTCTCTTATAGAAGCAAAAGAGATTTTTCGAATTTTTAAAAAGCTTGCTTCAAAGGCTAAACCAAATAAAATAATTATAGTGCCACCTTCTATTTATTTGACAGAAGCGTCAAATGTTTTTCAAAAGGAATGCGTTTTAGGGGCTCAAGATGTTTTTTGGTTTAATCGTAATTCCGCTACTGGAGAAATTTCACCTAAGATGTTAAAATCATTGGGTGTAGAATATATTATTGTTGGGCATTCTGAAAGGCGGGAATATTTTAATGAAACTAATGAAATAATTAATTCTAAAATAAAGGCGTGCCTAAGCAATGATTTAACTCCAATTCTTTGTGTTGGAGAAAAAAACAGAAAAAAGGGGGATTCATCTTCATCTTTTCAGATAAAAAAAATTCTTTTTGAACAATTAAATTATGCTATGAGAGGCATTATTATCGAAAAATCCACAGATTTGATTGTTGCCTATGAACCAGTTTGGGCTATTAGCACTAATCAGCCAAAAGAATTGGAAGATCCGAAAGAAATTGAAAAAACAATTAGTCTTATTCGTTTTTGGCTTGCCAGACGATTTTCAGAAAAGATAGCGAAAAGTATACGTATTCTGTACGGCGGTTCAGTAGATTCACAAAATATTTCTTCTTTTCTATCATTAAAAGAAATTAATGGAGTTTTAGTCGGTCGAACAAGTACAAATAAAATAGAACTTAAAAAACTTTTTGCAAAAATAATAAAAAAATAAAATTATGGATAAAAAATATATTACAATCATAGCTGTTTTGATTATTATTATTGGAATTTTTGCCTCGCTTATGATTTATGAAAAATTAGCAGGACCAAGAACAATTGAACCATTAGAAATAGCATCCAAAGATATGATAGCGACAGAAAAGAATGAGGAAACAGTTGAGACTTCGTCAACATCTGCACCTATAAACCAAGAAATGCAATTAGCAGCTAATTGTGACGCTTTTCCTGATATGTTAAATTCCTGTACAAAATATAAATGTCAATTCATTCATCCATTTACTGGTGAGGCTATGGAGAGAGAGGTTTTAGGAATAATTGATGGAAAATGTAATTATGTTGAGCAGATGCCTAATGGTGGGCAAATGGAATGTAAATATACAGAAAGTTTAAGAAAGGCTGCTGCCCAGTATTACAAGGATCTTGTAGCTGCAGAATCTTCTGAATTTGAAATGAATATAAATTTGGGAAGTGAGCCAGAGACAAAATATACCATAGATGGTAAAGAGGTAGAAAATCCTTTGCAAGAAGCATTAGATACAGGGGTTTGTATTATTTCGGGCTATTAAAAAACAATAAAAAAATAAAAAAAATAAAATTATGGATAAAAAAGAACAAAAACAATTAGTTAGTACAGCAAT
>CAZEMH010000001.1:0-29518 GCA_964513365.1 uncultured Candidatus Saccharibacteria bacterium | reverse complement strand
AAAAAAATAAAATTATGGATAAAAAAGAACAAAAACAATTAGTTAGTACAGCAATAGCTTTTTTGATGATATTAAGCTTAGGTGTTTTAAGTTGGGGTTATTATAATTATCATCAAGCGCAAAATATTATTAATCAAGGCGAGCATACAATTTCTTTTACTGCTGAGGGAAAGGTTTTAGCTAAACCTGATGTTGCAAAAATTACTTTTTATGTAATTAATCAAGGAGAAAAAGCTGATGTGGTGCAAAAAGAAAATAATGAAAGAATGCAGAAAGCCGTAGATTTTGTTAAAAGTCAAGGAATTAATAAAGATGACATTAGAACAGTTCGATATAATTTAAATCCCGAATATGATTATACTTGGTGTAAAAAGCCGGGTGACAAACCTTATCCTTCTTGCCCGCCAAAAATTATCGGTTATAAACTAGATCAGGGAATTGAAGTTAAGATTAGAGATTTTGATAAAATTAATACAATTGTAGGAGGATTGTCTGAGAAAGGAGTAAATCAGATTTCTAATGTTAGTTTTGTTGTTGATGACACTGAAGATTACAAAAATGAGGCTCGTATCTTAGCATTGGAAAAGGTAGAAGAAAGAGCAAAGTTATTAGCAAGGAAAAGTTCAATCAAATTAGGAAAAATTATTGATATTTCAGAAGGGCAGGGAGTTTATCCTATTTATAGAGCTGTAAAAACAGAAGCAATGTCTGATCTTCCTGAAGACAGTGAGGCTCCAATAGAACCTGGAACACAAGAAATTAGCGTGACATTAACTGTTACCTATACATTGCGTTAAATATTTATGAAGTCTATTCGATCTGTAAATATTTCTAGGCAAGATGTCTTAATGAGGGTAGATTTTAATATGCCAATTCATGGAGGGAAGATTTTAGATGATTTCCGAATTGAACGTGTTTTACCAACAATTCAATTTTTAAAATCAAAGAAAGTAAAGAAGATTATTTTGATTTCTCATTTGGGGCAACCGACGCCATCTAATCAAGAACAATTTAGTTTGCAACCAGTAGCAAGTTGTTTAGAGGAGTTGTTGGGAGAAAAAGTATATTTTATCAAAACATTAGTTGGAAAAGGATTGAAAGAAAGAATTAAAAAACTGCCAGATAATGTAATAATTCTTCTGGAAAATATTCGTTTTTATAAAGAAGAAAAAGAAAACAATGAAGAGTTTGCTAAAGAATTAGCACAAATTGCTGATTGTTTTGTCAATGAAGCTTTTTCAGTTTGCCATCGTAAGATAGCTTCATTATGCGCGATAACAGAATTTTTGCCTTCTTATAGCGGAATTTTACTTGAAGAAGAATTAGCTAATTTAGATAGAATGATTCAGAAATCAGAACATCCTTTAGTTGTAGTTTTGGGCGGAGTTAAAATAAAAGATAAAATATCTGTTATAGAAAGATTTAAAAACAAAGCAGATTATATTTTATTAGGCGGGTTAATGGCTAATACAATTTTAAAAGCAAATGGTTTTTGTATTGGCGACTCGTTTTATGACGAAAGCGCCTTGTTGCAAGCAGGAAAAATAACTATTGGAGAAGCGGGATTAGTTCTTCCTAGCGATTTTAAAGTTTTGGATAAAGACAATCAAATTCAAATAAAAGAATTAGGGAATATAAGCGAAGATGATAAGATTTTTGATATTGGGCCAAAAACATGTGATATTTTTTCTAAGATTATTTTAAAAGCAAAAACAGTACTCTTTAATGGTCCTATGGGAAAATTTGAACAAGAAGGATTTTCTGAAGGAACTAATAAAATTATTCATGCCATTGTTAAGAATAAATTAGCTTTTTCAGTAATTGGCGGAGGAGAAACAATTACTTGTTTTAGATCTTTTAATCCAAAATTCAAAGTTTCAGATTCTATATTCCTGTCAACAGGCGGTGGAGCAATGCTCAAATATCTTGCTGGTGAACCTTTACCAGGATTAATAACATTAAATAAATAATAAAAGATGTTAGATATTATTGTGTTTTATCATAAAAATTGTCCTGATGGATTTGCTTCTGCTTGGGCGGCTTGGAAAAAATTTAAAAACAAGGCTGAATATGTTCCATTGAATTATCAAGCTTCTTTTGATTACAATATAAAGAATAAAAAGGTCTATTTTTTGGATGTATGCCCTGATAGGAAAATTTTGGAGAATTTGAAAAAAAATCATTGTGAAGTTGTTATTATAGACCATCATCTAAGCGCTAAAAGGAATTTAGATTTAGTTTGCCCTGGTTCATTTATTATGAGGCTTAATATGAGGCGCGCAGCAGCAGTTTTAACTTGGAAATATTTTTTTCCAAAAAAGAAAATTCCAAAATTATTGCTTTATATTGAAGATATTGATTTATGGAAATTTAAGAAACGATTTAGCCGTGAGATTGTGGCATGTATAAATCTATTTGATATTGATTTTAAAAAATGGAATAGATTAGTGAGTAATATTGAGGATATAAAAAAAAGAAGAAGATATATACTAGAAGGGAAGAAAATTGTTGAATATCAAGATGAGATGATTAAACAGATCGTAGGAGATGCTAAAAAGATTAAAATAGGCAAGATAAAAACTTTAGTTGTTAATTCTTCAGTCTTGATTTCTGAAATAGGAGATGCTTTAATAAAAAAATTGCCACCTATAGCTGTAATATGGTTTGAAGCAGGAGATAAGAAGAGAATATCTTTACGTTCTAATGGAAAAGTTGATGTTTCAAAAATAGCAGAAAAATATGGTGGAGGGGGTCATAAATGCGCAGCAGGTTTTGCTATAGGAGAAGAAGATCTATTCCCATGGGAAAAATAATTAAATTTAAATGAAAGAAAAAAAAGATAATCAAAAAATAGAAAAATTAGAAATTTATACTGATGGAGGGTCAAGAAATAATCCTGGACCAGCAGGAATAGGAGTTGTTATTGGAGACAAAGAATATGCTGAATATATAGGTGAAACTACTAATAATATTGCCGAATATAAGGCAGTTATTTTTGCCTTAAAGAAAACTAAACATTTATTAGGAAAATCAAAATTAAAAAATACAGAAGTAATTATTAATATTGATTCTCAATTAATTGTCAATCAATTAAATGGGAAATATAAGATTTTGGAAAAAGAACTTCAGTTGCTTTTTATGGAAATATGGAATCTAAAATTTAATTTTCCTAATATAACATTTAAATATATTCCAAGGGAAGAAAATAAAAAAGCTGATTATTTAGTTAATCAGGCTCTTAATAAGCGGAATCAAAGCATGTTGAGTTTATAAAAAAATCGTCCCATTTAGAGGGACGATTTTTATATATTGATTGAACCTATAAGCCGAATTCTGTATCCTGTTAACAGGACGGTAGTCATTTGTCTAGCCTTAAAATTACTTTTAAAGGTCAAGCGGCTACTTTCTAGCAAATGCCAGAACACGAGCCTTGCATCCAGTAAGGATTTAGCCGTTTCATTCCTGAAATTACTTTCAGGACTCATCCTAATTACAAAGAATTAGGATGTTCCAAACTTTTCAGTTTGAAACGTTTCTGTTCGCACCTCTATTTCAGTTATAAACCATTCTTAGTGTTGCCACTAAGAGGTGAAAAACTGAAACGATAGTTGTTAGCTATTACCTTTTACCAAGTTTGTTTTTAGGCAAAATTGGTGATGTTCGGACTTTCCTCCCTGTTTTTAGCAGGGTAACTACCCAGTTCAATCAAAGGCTATTATACACCTTTTTTTGATTAATTCAAGGATTTATAGTAAGATAAGGAAACAGAAATAATGATAAAAGATAGAAAATTTCTATTTATTTTTACATTAAGCTTATTACTTATAGGTTTTATTTTTTTTGTTAGTCAAGAAATAATTCAATTTAATAGTGTCAGTAAAGAAATTATTAATTCTTTAAAAGAAAATAATTTTGAAGAAGCTATTAATTTAATTAATCAGGAAACAAGTTTAAAAGAAAATCTTTCTTTTTTACCTGTCATTGGGAATGAGATTAAATTGAGGCAACATTTAAAAAAAATTAATAATAATTTAAAAGAGATAAATAATGGGTTTTTGCTTAACTCAATGTTTCAGCAAGATAAGAATTCATTATTTTATTTAGAGAACATTAATGAAAGTTTAAGTTATTTTAATAAGTATAATATAGATTATATAAAAGATAAAAAGAATTACTTGCAGAATTGGCTTTTGTTTTTTGGAAACGATAAACCAAAAAATTATCTTGTGTTGTTTCAAGAACCAGCAATACCAAGACCAACAGGCGGTTTTATAGGAGCTTATGCTATTTTATCTTTTGATAAAGGGAAAATAGAATTCTCAGGAGATAACATTTTTGCTTTAGAAGAGATTTTTTTAGAAAAAATTATTCCTCCTGATCCATTGCAGTCTATTAGTGATAAATGGTTTTTTCATGATACTAATTGGTTTTTTGATTATCCGTCAAGCGCTCAAAAGATATTAAGTTTTTATTCAAGCACTGGGAAGAAGCCTTTATTGGACGGAGTGGTTGTTGTTAATTTTCCTACATTAGTAAATATTTTAGAGATTATTGGGCCAATTGCAATTAATGATCATAACTTAATTATTGATTATAATAATTGCTATTCTTTTTTTAAAAATCAGATTCAAGAAGGGGCTAAACCGGCTCCTGTGCGCAAAGAACAAGAATTTTTTTCAGCATTTTTAGAAGCTTTACAAACAAAATTTAAGGAATCTTCTCCAAAAGTTTTTTCTGAAATTTCTGATATTTTGGCAAATGCTTTTATAAAAAAAGAAATTCAACTTTATGTTACTAATGATAAGCTGGAATATTTTTTTGATTCTTTAAATTGGACAGGAAAAATAAAAGAAAGCGAGGATGATTATTTAGCAGTTGTTTTCAACCTTTTCAACCAGAATTTTTCTGAAGATACAAGAGATAAAAAAATAAAATTAAAGACAGAATTTATTTCCGATGGTCAAATTATAAATACATTAACAATTAATGCTCCTTCTTATGGTGCTACAGATAGATTTCAAGAAAGTTATCTAAAAATTTATCTTCCTAAAGGAATAATAATAAGAAAAGCGGAAAATTGTTATTTAAAGAAAAATAAAAATACTTTATCGTATTATAAAAAATTAGGATATGAAGAAGATGAGGATTTATTTTTAATAGGAAAAACGAAAATAAGAAACGAAGATCTTGGAATTGAAATTTATGAAGAAGGAGGAAAAACAGTAGTCGGTACATGGACAAAATTATCACTTAAGAGCTTTAAGCTGGTTTATAAATTACCTGCTGATTGGACTGATTTTTCATCTTGGAAATTGAACATTCAGAAACAAAGCGGGCAGAATGTGAAATTTTCTTATCAACTTGTAATGCCTAATGGTGTAAAAATAGTTCCTACGCTTTTTCCTTTTAATGAATTTGTCCCATTAGAAAGCGATATGGTCCTTAATTTTAAAAGAGAGCATTAATTAAATTTATAATGGTTAGTTTTAAAAAAATATTGAATCATAAATCTGAAACGATTTTTGGGGCTGCAATGTTAACAAGCAGCTTGGCAATATTTGGTGGGTTTTTAGGTATTGTAAGGAATGCGCTTTTAGCTAGCCGTTTTGGCGCTTCTGGAAATTTAGATATTTACTACGCTTCTTTCCGTTTACCTGACCTAATATATAATATTTTTATTATGGGGGCTATTTCAGCTGCCTTTATTCCTATTTTTAGTCAATATTGGATAAAAAACAAGAAAGAAGCATGGCAATTTTCTAATGCTATTATTTTAATTATTGGTTCTTTTGTTGGATCATTGGCTTTATTAGTAGCAATATTTACACGGCCTCTTTTATCTCGTCTTTTAGTAGGTTTTAGCCTTGAGCAATTAGAAATGGCTGTTATTTTGACAAGAATTATGATGATTCAGCCTATTTTAATGGGTATTTCATCTGTTGTTGCCAGTATTTTGAAAATATTTAAATTATTTTTAGCTAGCGCAATAGCGCCTGTAATGTATAATTTAGGGATAATAATCGGCATTCTTTTTTTTGTTCCGTCAATGGGCCTAAAAGGGTTGGCTTGGGGAGTTGTTTTAGGGGCTTCCTTTCATATCTTAGTTCAAATCCCGGCTCTTATTGGAACAGGCTATAAATTTACTTTTAATATTTCTATTTTCAGAGAACTGAGCAGTGGTTTAAAAAAAGTAGTTTTGATGATGGTGCCCCGTTCTTTAGGCATTATCGCTTATCAAGTTTTTCTTTTAGGCATTACTGCTATAGCTAGCATGCTAAAAGAGGGAAGTATCGCAGTGTTTAATTTTGCTAATGATATTCAGAATTTACCTCAAACTGTTTTTGCTTTATCTTTTGCTGTTGCAGCTTTTCCTAGTTTGTCAAAATTAAATGCTGAGAAAAAACATGAAGATTTTGTTAAAACTTCTCTTAATACTCTTTTGCAGATATTCTTTTTTCTTATCCCTATAGCCGTTTGGTTTTTTGTTTTTCGTGAACCAATTATTAGATTTTTATTAGGTTATGGAAAATTTGATTGGACTTCTACGATAAATACAATACAAGTTTTTTCTATTCTTTCTTTTGGAATGATATTCCAAGGAGTAAATGCTTTTCTTTTAAGAGTGTTTTTTGCGAAGGGAGATGCTTTAAGGCCGTTTATTGCTAGTATTATCTCTTATTCTGCTGGCTTCTTTTTGTGTTATAAATTGGGATTGTCTTTTGGAGTAATTGGTTTAGCTGCTGCAGTAGCAATTACTTATCTTTTTTATTTTCTTATTCTTTTTCTTTTATTAAAAACAGATGTTCCTGTTTCTTTATTAAAAAAGTTTTATCATTCCTTAGGGAAAATAACAGTTGTTTCTCTATTAAGCGGATCAGTAGCTTATTTGACTTTTATTTTATTAAAAGGAATTTTTCCTATAGATAAAGTGATTAATTTAGCATTATGCGCTTTTATTGCTTTTATTATTTCTTTTGTTGCGTTTTTAATTTTATGTAATTGGTTTAAAATTAAAGAAATTAATGAATTAAAAAGTATTGTAATCCAGAAAATATATGGAACAAGAAGGTAAAAACATTAGAAATTTCGTTATAATTGCGCATATAGATCATGGTAAATCTACTTTAGCTGATAGGTTTTTAGAATTAACAAATACTGTTTCCCAGAATAAATTAACGCCACAATATTTAGATGGAATGAATTTGGAAAAGGAACACGGGATTACTATTAAGATGCATCCTGTTCAGATGCATTATAATGATTTTATCCTAAATCTTATTGATACTCCTGGGCATGTAGATTTTACATATGAAGTTTCTCGCGCTTTAGCGGCTGTAGAAGGAGCTATTTTATTAGTTGATGGTATTCAGGGAATTCAAGCGCAGACACTTTCTAATCTTCAATTGGCTAAAGAGCAAAACTTGAAAATTATCGGCGTTATTAATAAAATTGATTTAGACATTCATGACTTAGAAAAGAAAAAAAAAGAATTAGCAGATTTATTAAATACAACAGTTGATGATATTATCCTTATTTCAGCTAAAACTGGTGAGAATGTCGATTTGTTACTGAAAAAAGTTGTTTCAGAAATTCCTCATCCAGTTATTGATGAAAAATTACCTTTTCGCGCTTTAATTTTTGATTCCCATTATGATGATTACAAAGGAGTAATAGCCTATATCCGTATAGTGGAAGGGGAAATCAAAAAAGGAGAAAAAATTGTTTTTACTGTGAGTAAAGCAAAAAGTGATGTTTTGGATTTAGGTTACTTTAGTCCAGAATTAAAATCAAAAGAAAATTTAAAATCCGGAGAGATAGGATGGATAGCTACTGGCTTAAAAGATCCTGGTTTAGTAAGAGTGGGTGATACTGTAGCTAAAAAATTGCCAATTGAGGTTTTACCTGGATATGAAGAACCGAAACCAATGGTATTTGCTGGTTTTTATTTAGCCAAAGGCGGACAGAGTTTTGAAAATTTTCGCTATTCTTTGTTTCAGTTAAAATTAAATGATTCAGCTCTTTATTTTACTCCTGAAAATTCAGAAATATTGGGGAGAGGCTATCGTCTAGGGTTCCTAGGAATGTTGCATTTAAAAATTACTCAAGAACGTTTAAAAAATGAATATGGATTGAACTTAATTATTACTCACCCAACTGTACCATATAAAGTTTTATTAAAAGACAATAAAACAGCTAAAATTATTACTAATCCTAGTGAGTGGCCGCGTTCAGATCAAATTCTTTCTTTGGAAGAGCCTTGGGTAAAAATGGAAGTTATTACGCCTACAGAATATTTATCAGCAATTTTAAAACTTATAAATAGTTCCAGGGGCGAAGATATTCACACAATTAGTCTTTCTGATAAATTGATTATTACTTGTCAGATTCCTTTGGAAGAAGTAATCAAAGATTTTTATGATAATTTAAAATCTATTTCTTCTGGTTATGCTTCTTTGAATTATGAGATATCTGGGTATAAAAAAACACAATTAGAAAAATTAGAAGTTGTTTTGGCAGGTAAAACATTTGAAAGTTTATCCAGAATAATTTTTTATAAAAAAGCAGAAAGAGAAGCCAGAAATTTAGCTCTAAAACTTAAAGAAATTTTACCGCATCAAAATTATCCGGTTTCTATTCAGGTAAAAGCATTTGGAAGGATTGTTGCTAGAGAAACTTTATCAGCGTTGAAAAAAGATGTTACTGCTAGTCTTTACGGAGGAGACAGGACTAGGAAGATGAAACTTTGGAAAAAACAACAAAAAGGGAAAAAAAGATTATTGGACCAAGCTAATCTTCAAGTTCCTCCAGAGGTTTTTCTTAAAATCTTTTCTAAATCCAATTAAAATATGAAAAAATTCTTATTAATTATAATTAGTTTTACTCTCGTTTTCTTCTTTTTTCCAAGGATGAAAGAAGATTTACAAAGGTATCGATTATTAACTGAAGAATCAGAGAATTTAGAGCAAACAAAAACTAATTTAATGAAAGAAAAGGAAAAGCTTCAACAACTTTTAGAGAAAGGTAAACAAGAAGAATCGCTTGAGCAGACAGCGCGTTTAATGTTAGGATTAAAGAAGAAAGAAGAGGAGGTAATAATGGTTTTACCTCCTAAAGATTCTTCTGGTTTAGAGTCTCAAATTAGCACTTCTTCTAATTTTGTATCTGAAGAATATTCTAATTTCTTTTTCTCTAAGATTGTTCAGATTTGGTATGATTTGATAGAAAAATTCAAAAAGTAGAAATATTGCGGGATTCGTATAATGGTAGTATGTAACCTTCCCAAGGTTGAGGCGCGAGTTCGATTCTCGTATCCCGCTCAAATAATTTTTCCACCGCCCAAGCATTTATTTTTTTGATAAAATACTGCAAATTGACCAGGGCAAGGTGCAAAAATTTTCTTTTTTAAAACTATTCTTAATTTTCTTTTTTCTGGAATTAAGCGAGCTTGAGATAGCTTCTGTTGGTATCGCGTTTTAACTTCTATATTTATAGATTTTGATAATTTTTTTCCAGAGATAAAGTGGTATGGAAAAACAAACAGTTCCTTTTTGTAAAGGTTTTTTTTGTTTTTAGTGACAAAAAGGGCGTTTTTTTTCTTATCCCATCCTGCTACAAAATATGGACCATTTGATAGTTTTATACCTTTTCGTTGCCCCAATGTAAAAAAATGCAATCCTTTGTGTTTGGACAAGATATTTTTTTTGAAATCAAGGATTAATCCTTCTTTTTCTCCAATTTTTTCTTTTAGAAAAGGACAAAGTGATTGCCCGGCGATGTAGCAAAAGTCTTGACTTTCTTTCTTTTTAGTTAATATTTTAAAACCTTCTTTACGAGCTATTTCATAGATTTTTTCTTTTGTATAACGACCTAATGGAAAGATAATATGAGAGAGATATTTTTGTGGTAATAGGCATAAGTCATAAGATTGATCCTTGCTTTTATCTTTAGCTTTTAAAAGCTCAAATTGTTTTGTTTTGTTGTTAAAACGTAGTTGAGCATAATGGCCGGTAGCAATATGTTGGATGTTATGTTTTTTTGCCCATTGTAGTAATTGTTTGAATTTAAAATTAGGATTACAAATAACGCAAGGGTTTGGAGTTCTTAAGTTTTTCCATTCAGAAATGAAATAATTAACAACTTCTTTTTGAAAATCTTTTTTGGCATCTATAGTATAATAGGGAATATTTAATTTTCTACAAACGTCTTTAGCTGTTTTTAAGGATTCTTTAGTAGAAGAAGGGTTTTCTTTTAGAGGATTTAATTTGTTTTGCCAAATAGGTAATTTTAAAGAAACAGCAATTGGATGCCATCCTTGTTTTTTTAGTAATATTAAAGCCATGGAAGAATCTATTCCACCAGATATTCCAACAACTATTTTTTTATCTTTCTTATTCCTTGGAATCATGAATTTTTTCCTCAACTTGAATCCATTCTTTGTATTTTTCTTCAATTATTTTTTCTTCTCTTTCTATTCTTTTGTGATGTTTCTCTAATTCCTCAGGAATGATTTTTTTGTTTTTTATTAAATAATTATGAATAGCTTCCAATAAAGCATCAACAGCTAAAATAGAGCAATGGGTTTTTACTGGGGGCAATCCGCCTAAAGATTTTATCATTTGCTCTTGGTTTATTTTAAGCGCTTGTTTTATAGTTTTTCCTTTTGCTAAATCAGTAACTATACTACTACTTGCTAAAGCGGCCACGCATCCGTATGTTTCAAATTTTATATCCTTGATTATCTCTTCGCCCTTTTTATTATTTCTTATTTTTATATAAATCCACATTACATCGCCACAAATTAAGTTTCCGACCTTGCCAATACCGTCAGGATTCTTTATTTTTCCAAAGTTATGAGGGGATTTAAAATGTTGTAAAACTTTTTTATTGTACATATGGGGATAATTTTCTTAATTTTTTTATGGTTTTTGGCAATATTTTAAGAACATAATTAATATCTTTTGTTTTAGTCCATCTACCTAAAGTTAATCTTAAAGAACCATGAGCTTGTTCTGGACGCAATCCGCATGCTAAAAGAACATGGCTAGGCTCTAGTTTTTCAGAAGAGCAAGCAGAACCAGTAGAAGCAGCAATGCCATATGAGTTTAAATCCATTACAATTGCTTCGCCTTCAACGTAAGCAAACCAGAAGTTAATATTATTAGGCAATCGTTTTTTTGGATGGCCGTTAAGGTAAGAATCGGGGATTTTTTTTAAAACTTCGTTAATTAATTTATCTCTTAATTTACTTAATCTTTTTGATTCTTTTTTTATCTCTTTTTCACAAATTTCTACTGCTTTTCCAAATCCTACAATTGCAGGAATATTAACAGTTGATGCTCTTAACCCAAATTCATGGCCCCCGCCGTGAATTAATGGTTCAATTTTTGTTCCTTTTTTAATATACAGTAAAGCTGCGCCTTTTGGCCCATACAGTTTATGTGAAGAAGCAGTTAATAAATCAACTTTCATTTTTTGTACATCAATAGGTATTTTTGCAAAGCTTTGAACTGCGTCAGTATGAAAATATACTTTCCTTTTTTCACAGATCCTTCCTATTTCTTCAATGGGTTCAATAGTCCCAATTTCATTATTGGCGTGAATAATTGATATTAAAATGGTATCTTTTCTTATTGCTTTTTCTATGTTTTTAGGATCTATTAGTCCGTATTTGTCAACTTTTATTTTTGTAATTTTAAATCCTTGTTTTTCTAGCCATTCAGCGCTCTTCAAAACACAGCTATGTTCTATTGATGATATAATTATATGTTTTCCTCTATTTTGATTTGCAAAAGCTATTCCTTTAATGGCGAGATTATTACTTTCTGTTGCAGAGCTTGTAAAGATTATTTCATTTTTATTTTTCGCATTAATAGCTTTTGCCATTATTGAGCGGCTTTTTTCCAAAGCTTTTTTTGCTTCTTCGCCAAAACTATGTAAAGAAACAGAATTTCCAAATTTTTCTGTAAAATAAGGGAGCATCGTTTTTAATACACGAGGATCAACTGGAGTAGTAGCAGCATAATCTAAATATGTCTTTGTAATTTTCATAATAAATTTGACATATTAAAACTTTGTTTTGTTGTAATTTAGTGAATTTTAGCACAAATAAAACGTATTTACAATTTCTATAATTCTTGGTAGTTTATATATGTAGTGCCGGGGTAACTCAGTGGTAGAGTAGCTGTTTCGTAAACAGCAAGTCGCGAGTTCAAATCTCGCCCCCGGCTCAGTAATTTTTTTTATCTCTTGACTTAATTCTGCTTTACCTTATAATTACCAGTTAAGGTAATGGCAGAGAAAATAAAAGGAGGTGTTTGAGATGAGGATCAAACACGGAATTTTAGGACCAAAAAGAAACGCCTCTTCTACATATAGACAAGAGTTGAATAAAAGCAAGAAAGCATTAGAGAATATATTAAAAGGAAAAAATGAGCAAGAGATAAAGTATGTTTTATCTGTTGCAGAATTGAAAGCTAAAGGACGAGACTTGTCTCTCATCTCATTAAAAAAGCTTTTAAATAAAGCTATGTTGAAGGAGGAGGTGGTTATAAAGAAAATGCGATTAGTAAATCTCTATCTAAATCGTCTAATACCAGAGCAAGCAAAGAGATTTATTTTGAAGAATCTTAATAAGAAAAAGGAGAAAAACAATGCAGCTTAAAAAGAATAAGATAAAATATTCTGCCATTACCTCGCTCCTTTTACTTGACAAAAAATTTAGATTCTATATACTGAAATAAAGGTTCCCAAGACATCAGGCAGCTTATTAAGCATAAGACCTGGTAAGGAATAAACTTGATGTTTTTATTCTATCTGTGGGAAACCACAGATTTTAATTTTTAAATCGTTTTTATGATTTCTAAAGAAAAAAAAGAACAAATTATTAAAGAGTTATTAGAACAAGTTAAAGAAGCTAAGGCAGTCTTTTTTGTTAATTTTTTAGGATTAAAAGTTTCTGAAATGAATGGATTGCGTCAAGAATTAAAAAAAGATAATGCTCAGGCTAGAGTGGTAAAAAAGAATTTGGCTAAAATCGTTTTTTCTCAAGAAGATTATGTAAAGGAAATTACTGGTGACAAAGCAAGCTCTTTAATGGTTAATTTTGCTTTTGAAGATCCGATTAATACAGCTAAGGCGCTTTGGAGTTTTTCTAGAAAGAATAATAAATTTCAGATCCTGGGAGGAATAACAGAAGGGGCATTCTTAAATGCGGAAAAAGTAATAACATTAGCACAAATTCCATCAAAAGATATACTTTTAGGTCGATTAGTTGGTTCAATATCTTCTCCAATACAGCGATTATTATATACTTTAAATGGAAATATTCAGAAATTAGTTGTAGTATTGGGAGGAGTAAAAGCAACAAAATAGTTCATTAAATAATTTAGTAATATATAACTATCATGGAAGAAAAAAAAGAAGAAAAAAAAGAAGAGAAAAAAGAAGAAAAAATCTCTGAAAAATTACAAGGGATAATTAAAGAAGTAGAAGAACTCAGTGTTATAGAGTTAGCTGATTTAGTTAAGGCTTTAGAAGATAAGTTTGGTGTTTCTGCTGCTCCGCAAGTGGTAGCTTCATCTGCTGGTGCAACTGGTAGTCCTGAAGGAGAAGAAGCTGGAGAAAAGAAAGAATCTGTTTCTGTAATCCTTCAAGATGCAGGACAATCAAAGGTTCAGATAATCAAAGAAATAAAAGAAATCATGGGCTTAGGACTGAAAGAATCAAAAGATTTGGTAGATGCTGCTCCAAAAGCGTTAAAAGAGAATATTCCTGTAGCTGAGGCAGAAGAAATTAAGAAAAAATTAGAAGAAGCTGGAGCTACGGTTGAGATAAAATAAGAACCTCTTTCGCTTTGGTCAAGAGAACCTTGTTTTATCTCTTTATTTAAAAGGATTTAGAAAGTAGAGATAAAATAGATACAGTGCGCGTGTAGCTCAGTTGGTTAGAGCGTACGATTCACATTCGTAAGGTCTCTGGTTCGAATCCAGGCACGCGCACTAGTAACTTCAAGTTCTTGACTAATAGTTAAAGATTGTTATACTTTAGATGTAGAAGAAAATTAAATAAAAAGGTCGATTAACCTATCCAAGTTTTATAAATAAAATTTGGGAAGGTAAAAAATTTAAAATATATATATTTTTATGAATTTTAAAAATACATGGTTATTAGTAGCGATTGCAATTGTGGTAATAGCTATTATTGTTATAATTGCTCGTCAATCTAGTACTCCAGTTGAGGTTCCTACGACAACTACTACAATTGAAGTTGCTCCAGATACAACATTACCTTTGGAAGGTGAAGAAACTCCTGAAGTACCTGTAGACGGAGAAACGCTTCCTGCTCCTGTCGAATAAAGAATTTTTTAAAAAGACCTGTTGTATTTGATATATAGCAGGTCTTTTTATTTACACATAAAGTTATCCACAATAGGACTTGACAAGATTTAAATGTTTGCTATACTAAGAATGCTGTCGTTTGGAAATATTTGTTAGCTTGCTAATGGATATGGAAGAACGGCGGCATTTTTTTTATTTGCATTTTGTTCATATTTGAATTAAAATACAAAAAAGGTCGAAAATAAAATTTTAATTTTATTACAAGTTACTATGTATAATTTAATTCCTCGTGATTTTTTCGATACAGATAGATTTTTTGATGAAGAAAACTTAAGGTTTCCTCTATTGTTTCCTGTTAAGCGGAATGAATTAGATTTAGATGTTTATGAAACAGATAAAAACGTTGTGGCAGAATTAAATATTCCTGGTTTTGATCCGAAAGATATAGACGTGATAGTGAAAAATCAAAGTCTAAGGATAAAAGGAAGCATGGAGGAGGACAAAGAGGAGAAGAAAAAAGAATATTGGCGCAGAGAAATAAGGAAAGGGAGTTTTGAAAGGGTAGTTAGATTACCAGTAGCTGTGGATGAGAAGAAAATAAAAGCTTCTTATAAAAAAGGAGTGTTGAAGATTGTCATGCCGAAGGTAACTGTTGCTAAGACTAAGAAAGTAAAGATTAAAATAGAAAAAGAATAATAATTTTTCTGACTTGATGCCCATATGATGTAAGCATTAAATATTCTTGGCATTAATACAAAGTACGTGCTTATTTATATGAGGCTTGACAAATTATTTTTCTTTGCTATACTACAACTGCTGTCGTTTTGAGGAGCTTGCTCCACAGAACGGCGGCATTTTTTTATTTGAATGAGGGCTTGACAAGGAAAAAATAACCTGATATGGTGTTTTTAACGGTGGGGCTGCTTCATAAGCCCCTCCAGTGGGGCTTATGAATAATATCAAAAAAAAGAAATTTTGTAATTTAGAAAAAATTCTTTTTGAGTTTCTTGTATTTATAAAAATTAAAAAAAAGCTTTTTAAAATTGGCATTTTTATGCCAATTTTTTAGTAGTTGGACCTAAAATAAAAAAATTTAGGTAATTAAAACTAAAAGGTCGGTCTTTGGTACAAAACCAGAGTAAAAAATAAAAAAATCAAAAAATAAAAAGATTAAATTCTATTAAAAACAGGACTGATATATTGTTATTAGTCCTGTTTTGTTATAAAATAAAGATATTATGAGTTTATCAATTGGAATTGTTGGTTTGCCAAATGTGGGAAAATCTACTCTTTTTGAAACAATAACCAAGAAGCAAGTAGATAAAGAAAATTATCCTTTTTGTACGATTGACCCAAATGTCGGTGTTGTTGCTGTTCCAGATGAAAGGGTGGATAAATTAACAGATTTAAGCAAGTCAGCAAAAAAAATCTATACGACAATAGAATTTGTTGATATTGCCGGTTTAGTTAAAGGAGCAAGCCAGGGAGAAGGTTTGGGAAATAAATTCTTGGCTAATATCAGAGAAACCGATGCAATTGTTTATGTTTTAAGATGTTTTAAAAATGAAAAGATTGTTAATACATTAAATAATATAGATCCGCTTTTGGAAAAAGAAACACTAGAAACAGAATTGATTTTAAAAGATTTAGAAACAGTAGATAAAAGGCTTTCAAATATAGATAAAGAAATTAAATTAGGAGCAAAAGAGGCGATAGAGGAGAAGAAAGTATTAAGTAAAGCTCAGGATTTTTTGCAAAAGGGGAGTATTTTATATGAAGAAGAATGGGAAGAAGAAGAAAAGAGAATTCTTAATAAATATCAATTATTAACTTTAAAACCAAGAATCTATTTATTAAATGGGCAGGAAGATGAAGTTCCCGCGAATATTTTAGAAGTTTTTGATAAAAATAAATGGCCATATTTAATTATGGATGTGGCAATTGAATTAGAAGCAGTTGATTTTTCTAAAGAAGAAAGGGTTTCTTTTGGGATTCCTGAGCAGTCAGAATTAGATTTATTAATTAAGTCAGCTTATAAATTATTGGGATTAATTACTTTTTTGACTACAGGCGAAGATGAAACTAGGGCATGGACTTTAAAAAAAGGGCTTAAAGCTCCTCAAGCTGGCGGGGTTATTCATAGCGATTTTGAGGATAAATTTATTAAAGCCGAAGTTATTGATTGGAAAAAATTATTAGAGGCAGGTGGCTGGAGTGTTGCCAGACAAAAAGGATGGATTCGATTAGAAGGAAAAGAATATGAAGTACAGGATGGAGATGTTATAATATTTAAACATGGAGGATGAAAAAGAAATTTATTTTTCAAGGAAAAGTACAAGGTGTGGGATTTCGTTACGCAGCGAAGATGTTAGCTGAAAAGCATAATTTAGTTGGTTGGGTGAAAAATAATGATGATGGAAGCGTTACATTAGTTGTAAAAGGTTTGGAAAATAATATACAAAGCTCCATAGATTGTTTAAAAGACTATTTCAATAATAATATTAAGAAGGTAGAAGAAAGTATAGAGAAAGACAATGGGTTAATTGGTTTTGAAATAAGATGATTTTTATTAAACATAAAGAGAATAAAGGAGATTTGTTTGTTTGGACTAAGCATTCTCAAGCAAAGATGCGTCAATATATGCTTTCTGAAAGTAGAGTAAAGAGGATAATAAAAAATCCTAAAAGAGTAGAAGAAGGAATTGCTCCAAAAACTTTAGCTTCCATGCAAAAAGCTGGTTCTAAAAAACATCCTTATGAAATTTGGGTAATGTATCAATTTGTAAAAAAACAAGGTCATAAAATAAAGGTTATTAGTGCGTGGAAGTATCCTGGCATTACTCGTCCAGGAGATCCTATTCCTATTCCTCCAGATATTTTTGAAGAGATAATTCAACAATTAAAAACATAAATATGGGAAAAGAGAAATTCGAAGAATTAATAAGTCAAGCTTTAAAAAAACTTCCTTATCGTTTTTTAGATAAATTAAAAAATGTTGCGATTATAGCGCAGGATAAACCAAGTGAATTTCAAAAAAAACAATTGGGCTATTCTTCAGGGGGTTGTATTTTAGGTTTATATGAAGGCGTTCCGCAAATTAAAAGGCAGCACTATAATAAAGCAGCGCCAGATAAGATAACTTTGTTTCAAAAAAATATTGAAAATGCGGCAGACGGTGATGAAGAAAAAATAAAAGAAATTGTTCAAGGAACAGTTTGGCATGAAATAGCTCATCATTTTGGGATGAATGAAGAAGAAATTCAAAAAAGAGTTGAAGATAAAAAACCATTTTCTGTAAAAGAAACAATTACTTTTAATGAATTCCAAAAATTGGATTTGCGTTCTGCTAAAATTTTAAAAGCAGAAAAAATAGAAGAATCAGATAAACTTCTTCTTTTAGATATTGATTTGGGTGAAGAAAAAAGGCAATTAGTTGCTGGCATTGCTCAGGATTATTCTCCAGATGAATTAGTTGATAAAACTATTATTATAGTAGCTAATTTAGAACCCAAAAAAATAAAAGGTTATGTAAGTCAAGGCATGCTTTTAGCAGTTGACTCTCCTCAGGGACCTGTTTTATTAATTCCAGAGGGAGAAGTATTGCCTGGAAGTAAAGTAAAATGAAAAATATGAAAAAACTATACGTTATTAACAGTTTAGGAATAAAAGAACCATTTTCATGGAAAAAAATTTGTAATGGCGCTGAACGTGTTGGCGCTTCAAAAGCTTTAGCAAAAGAAATTGCCACTATTATTGAAAAAGAAGCATATCCGGGAATAACTACAAAAGAAATTTTTCAACGAGTTGAACAAATTTTATCAAAAAAATATCCTCGCGGCAGAATTCGTTTTAGATTAAAAGAAGCAATGAGGCGTTTAGGTCCTAGCGGGTTTCCATTTGAAAAATATGTCGCTGATATTTTTGAACAATTAGGTTTTTCTACCCAGATTAATCAATATATTAAAGGACAATGCGTTCGGCATGAAATTGATTTTTGGGCTAAAGAGAAAAAATATTTCTTAATCGGGGAATGTAAATATCATAGTCTGCCAGGAGGAAGAGTAGATTTGAAAGTTGGTTTAATTCATTATGCCCGTTTTTTGGATTTAAAAGCAGGCGATTCTTTAGATAAAATTAAAGCGAAAAAAATAAAAATACGGCCAATTATTGTAACAAATACTAAATTTACAAGTAAAGTAATTAAATATTGTGAGTGCAATGGTGTAGATTTATTAGGATGGAAATATCCAGATTCTAGAGGATTAGAATATGTTATTGAGTCAGAAAGATTTTATCCAATTACTATTCTTCCTTCTTTAACAAGTAGTTTATTAGAAATATTTTATCAGCGAAGATTAATGTTGGTTCAGGACTTATTAAATATAGATGTAGTAAAGTTTTCAAAAAAAACAGGAATTTCTGAAAAAAAGATCTCCGCCATCAAAAGAGAGGCAGAGATATTGTTATTAGAAGAATAAAAAAATGCTACTGCCCTTTGAAACTAAATAGCAAGCTATTCAATCTCTCTAGACAGTAGCATCAGTAGTATAGCAAACATTTAAATCTTGTCAAGCCTTTATTGTGGATAACTTAGAGAGAATAATTTATTAAAAATCTAACATTATGATAAAAATTGCTCATCGTGGCGCCTCTGGTTATAAATTAGAAAATACAAGCGCATCATTTAAAAAAGCATTAAGATTAAAAACAGATGGAGTAGAATTTGATGTTCGGTTCACTAAAGATAAGAAAATTGTAGTTATCCATGATAAAAATTTAAAAAGAGTAACAAATCACAGTGGATTAGTTGGAAGCTTAACTTTAAGACAAATAAGGGAAATAAAACATAAAAATGGGGATAATATTCTTACATTGGCAGAAGCTTTAAAAATATTAAACAATGGGTGTATTTACAAGATTGATTTAAAGGAAGATGGAATGGAAGAAAAGATAATAAAATTTATTAAAAAAAGACATTTAGAAAAAAGAGTAATTATTGCGACAGAATCTTTTTCTTCTGCCAGAAAAATAAAAAAACTTTCTCCACATATAAAATTAGAATTAGGAGGTATGGCAAAAAGGATAAAAGCAGAAAGAATTATTAGGAGAGCAAAAAATGTTAAAGCAGATATTATAAGTCCTCATCATTCTATTATAAGCAAAAAATTGGTTGGGGAAACGCATAAAAATGGTTTACTAATTAATGCTTGGGTGATAAACAAGAAAAAAGAGATAGCTAAAATGAAAAAATTAGGTGTTGATATGATTACAACTGATTATCCTGATAAATTATAAAAATGTATATAAAACGAATATAATAAATTACATCAATTATGAAGAAAAAATATATTTTGTGGTTTAAGGAGATAAATATTAAAGATGTTCCTATTGTAGGAGGAAAGAATGCCTCTTTAGGGGAGATGTATAGGCATTTATCAAAAAAGGGAGTAAATGTTCCAAATGGTTTTGCTATTTCTGCGCAGGCATATTTTTATTTTTTAAAAAAAGGAAAAATAAAAAATACAATTCAAGGTATTCTATCTAAATTTAATCCCAAGAGTATTAAAAGTTTTCAAAAAGCAGGAAAAGAAATAAGGAAATTAATTTTAGAAACACCCTTACCTGAAGACTTGGAAAAAGATATTATTAAGAATTATAAGAAGTTATGTAAAATATATAAGCAAGATGATTTAGATGTGGCAGTTCGTTCTTCTGCTACTGCTGAAGACCTCCCAAGCGCAAGTTTTGCGGGCCAACATGAAACTTATCTTAATGTGAGAGGGGAAGAAGAATTGCTGAAAGCGGTTAAGAATAGTTATGCGTCTTTGTTTACAGACAGAGCAATAATGTACCGTGAAGAAAAAGGATTTAAGCATATGGACATTGGGCTTTCTGCTGGAGTTCAGAAAATGGTGCGTTCTGATTTAGCGTCTTCCGGAGTTATGTTTACCTTGGATACAGAAACAGGATTTCCTAATATTGTTTTGATTAATTCCATTTTTGGAATAGGGGAGATGATAGTAAAAGGATTGATTACTCCTGACGAATTTTATGTTTTTAAACCTACCCTCAAACAAGGATATAAAGCGATTATTAGAAAAGATTTAGGAAGAAAGACAAAAAAATATATTTATCATAAAAAAAATGGGCTTAAGGAGGTTGTGGTTTCTGAAAAAGATCAAATAAAATTTTCTCTTTCAGATGATGAAATTCTTACTCTGGCAAAATGGGGGATTATTATAGAAGAGCACTATTCAAAAATTCAAAAAAAATGGATGCCTCAGGATATAGAATGGGCAAAGGACGGAAAAACAGGCGAATTATTTATTGTTCAATCCAGGCCAGAAACTGTTCATTCAATTAAAACAAATATTTATCGGGAATATAAGATAAAAACTGCAAAAAAGCCTATTTTAAATGGCATTGCTATTGGCAATAAAATAGGCACAGGAAAGGTTCATATTATAAAAAACGCTTCAAAACTTTCTGAATTCAAAAAAGGGGAGGTTTTAGTCACTAAAATGACTGATCCTGACTGGACTTCAGTTTTCCCTATGGCTTCAGCCATTATTACTGATGAAGGAAGTAAGACCTGCCACGCGGCAATAATCTCAAGAGAATTGGGGGTGCCTTGTATCGTAGGGACAATAGAGGCAACAAAAATTCTTAAAAATGGACAGGAAGTGACTGTTGATTGTACGCAAGGCCTTGATGGAAAGATTTTTGATGGAAAAGTTCCTTTTAAAATTAAAGAATATAATTTTAAGAAATTTCCAAAAATAAAGACCAAAATAATGATTAATATTGGCGCTCCTGAGATAGCTTTTGCAACCTCATTTCTTCCCAATGACGGAGTCGGATTAGCTAGAGAAGAATTTATTATTGCGGAAAAAATCAGGATTCATCCATTAGCGCTTTATCATTATAGAAAGCTTAAATCAAAAGAAATTATCAAGAAGATTAATGAGATGACTGTGGAACATAAAGATAAGAAAGAATATTTTATAAAAGAATTAGCAGAAGGAATTGCTCAGATAGCTGCCGCTTTTTATCCGAAGGAAGTGATTGTAAGATTTTCTGATTTTAAAACTAATGAATATCGTAATTTAATTGGAGGAGAACTTTTTGAACAAGAAGATGAAGCTAACCCAATGCTTGGATTTAGAGGCGCATGTCGTTATATTGATCCGCAATTCAAACCGGCCTTTTTAATGGAATGCGAAGCGATAAAAAGAGTAAGAAAAGTTTTTGGGTTAAAAAATGTTTCAATAATGGTTCCATTTTGCCGCACTGTAAAAGAAGGCAAGCAAGTAAAAACATTAATTCAAAAATCAGGGTTGTTAAACAATGATAAACCGCCAAAACTATATGTAATGTGTGAGATTCCATCAAATGTAATATTGATAAATGAATTTTTGGATATTTTTGATGGAATGAGTATAGGAAGCAACGACTTAACTCAACTAACATTAGGTATGGATAGAGATAATGCTGTAATACAAAAAATAGGTGATGAAAGAAATAAAGCTGTAAAAAAGATGGTTGCAGAGGTTATCAAAGTTTGTAAAAAGAGAAAAAAATATGTGGGAATCTGTGGCCAAGCCCCCTCGGATTTTCCAGAATTTGCGAAGTTTTTGACAAGAGAAGGAATAGAGAGTATGTCATTAAACCCAGATATGGTTATCAAGACAATTTTAGATCTCAGTAAAAAGAATTAAAAATTTATCATGAAAATTGATAATATTATTCTTAAAATAGTTCCTGATTCACGAGGACAGGAAACTTTAAAAGCCACAATGAAAAGCGGCAATATTGAAGTGAGTTCCAGTATTCCACAAGGGAAAAGTAAAGGGGAAAAAGAGGCTTTTGTTTTAGAACCGCATACAGCCAGCAGAAAATTCGAAATGATTAAAGGCCAAGTTACAGATGTTGAATTTTCTGGTTTAAAGGACTTTGATAATTATTTATTAAGATTAGACGGAACAGAGAATAAAAGTAATCTTGGAGGAAATCTAATTTTGGTTTTATCGCAAGCATTTTGCCGTTTAATAGCAAAAAGTGAAGGAATAGAACTTTGGCAATATTTAGAAAAACAATTAACTGTTTCTAAAGAAAAAGAAGCACCATATTTTTTGTTTAATTTAATCAATGGAGGGAAACATGCCATTTATGGGCCAAAAATTCAGGAATATATCATTGTTCCTCAAGTTGATAACCCAAAAGTTTCTTTAGAAGTTGCGCAGATATTTTTTGCCGGCTTAAAAGAGTATTTTAAAAAAGAATATGAAGAAAATAAATTTGGTGATGAAGGGGGATTGTTAATTTCTGAAGATAATTATGAAAAACCTTTAAAAATTCTTAATCAGATTAAAAAAGAATTAAATTTAGAGAATAAAATAAAGTTTTCATTGGATATTGCTGCGTCTTCTTTTTATGACAAAGAAAAACAGGTATATTTATTAGAAAAAGATAAAAGTTTTTCAAAAGGAGAATTAAGAGAGATATATAAAAAGATTATTCTTAAATATGATATTCTTTCCATAGAAGATCCTTTTGAAGAAAAAGATTGGGAAAGTTTTCAAAGATTAACTTCTGAAGTAGGAGACAAAGCCATAATTATTGGTGATGATTTGACAGTAACCAATCCTGAATTAGTAAAGAGAGCGATAGAGATGAAAGCAATCAGCGGGGTAATTATAAAACCAACTCAAATAGGAACTATTTCTGAAACTTTAGAAACGATTGATTTGGCCAATAAACATAATTTGAAGATTGTTATAAGTCATCGAAGCGCAGAAACTAATGATCATTTTATCGCGGATTTAGCTTGGGCAAGTAGAGCGTGGGGATTGAAGGCTGGAGCTCCCAATCAAGAGGAAAGGATGGTAAAATATAATAGAATAATAAAAATTTATGAAGAAAATAATATTTTTAGAAGCAACTGATTGGGAAAAAGAAATTATTCAAAAGTACCCTGATTTTTTAGGAAAGGTGGATTTTTCTTTGGAAAAACTTACTTTAGAAAATGCCAAGAAATTTAAAGATTATGAAATTATTTCTACTTTTATTAGTTCTCAGGTATCAAGAGATGTATTAGGACAACTGGAAAATTTAAAATTTATTGCAACGCGCTCCACTGGCTTTGACCATATTGATTTAGATTATTGTAAAAATCATAACATTTTGATATCTAATGTTCCTGCTTATGGAAGCCATACTGTGGCTGAATATACTTTTGCTTTGCTTTTGTGTTTAATAAGAAAAGTTTATAATTCTTATCATCGTGTTAGGGAATCAGGAAGCTTTTCTTTAGAAGGATTGCGAGGCGAAGAATTATTTGGAAAAACCCTGGGGGTTATAGGTACAGGTAAAATTGGCACTGAAGTTATAAAAATAGCTAAAGGATTTTCAATGAACGTAATTGCTTATGACAAATATCCAAAAGAAGAATTGGCTCAAGAATTAGATTTTAAATACGTTTCTTTAGAAGAATTATTATCTAAGACAGATGTAATTACTTTGCATGTTCCATATAACAAAGAAACGCATCATTTGTTAAATGAGGGCAACTTATCAAAAACAAAAAACGGAGTTTATATTATCAATACTGCCCGAGGTGGAATAATAGAAACCCAAGCGCTTTATCAGGCATTAAAGAAAGGCCAAATAGGAGGCGCTGCATTGGATGTTTTAGAAGAAGAAGGTGATTTAAAAGAAGAACAAAGAATGCTTTTGGAAAAAGAAAATATTCCTCCAGATAAATTAAAAACACTTTTAGCTAATCATATTTTTATTGATTTGGATAATGTAATTATTTCCCCGCACAACGCTTTTAATACAAAAGAAGCATTAGAGAATATTATTGTTACTACAATAGAAAATATTGAAGGTTATTTGAATGGGAAAGTAAAAAATTTAGTAAATTAAAATTATGTTAAAAGAAGATTGTATCTTTTGTAAAATTATCAAAGGAGAAATTCCCTCAAAAAAATATTATGAAGACGATAATTTTTTAGCTATTTTTGACATAAGTCCTATTAGTGAAGGGCACATTGTAGTATTTTCCAAAAATCATTATTCTAATACCGAAGAAATGCCTGAACAAGAATGGCAAAAATTGTGTGTTTTAGCTCGTAATTTAGCAGAAAAACATATAAAAGAAATTAAGGCTGATGGGTATAGTTTTTTGATTAATCAAGGGGAAGCAGCTCAATCAGCTGTTGCTCATCGCCCTCATATTCATATTATTCCTCGTCGTTTTGGCGATGGATTAAAAATTGACCCAAGGTAATTATATTGATATATGTGTGGAATTATTGCTTACAAAGGAAAAGAAAACGCTACTTCAATTGTTATAAATGGTTTAAAACATTTGGAGTACAGAGGGTATGATTCTTGGGGTATAGTCTATTTAAATAATCAAAAAGCTCATTTATTGAAAAAAGTTGGAAAGATTGGTGAATTTCAAGGGCAGAAAAATCTTTCAAATTCTTTTGTTGCTGTTGGGCAAACTCGCTGGGCAACACACGGCAAGGTTTCAGTGGATAATGCTCATCCTCATTTTTCCTGCAATAAAAATATTTTTGTTGTTCACAATGGAATTGTTGAAAACTATGAGACATTGAAAGAAGAATTGATTAAAAAAGGACATCATTTTGTTTCTCAAACTGATACTGAAGTTATCCCTCATTTGATTGAAGAATACAGAAAGAATAATAGTTTTGTTGTTGCTTGTGAAAAAACTTTTCGTCGCTTAAAAGGTCTATTTGCTATTGTGGTTTTAGATAAAGAAACCCAAGAAATTATTGGTACGAGAAAAGGGTCACCTTTGGTTATGGGAATAGGTGATAAAGGGCTTTTTTTGGCTTCAGATGTACCAGCTTTTTTAAATAAAACAAACAAAGTTATATTTTTAGATGACGGGGATATGGTGCATATTATTGATGATGAAACGTATAAGATTAAAAGCCTGATTTCAAAAAAGATATTGAAAAAGAAAATTACTCAAATCAAATGGACTAAAGAAGAAGCAGAAAAAGGAAAACATCCGCATTTTATGATAAAAGAAATAAAAGAAATACCAGAAGCTATTGAAAAAGCTATTTGTCAGAATGATAAGAAATTACGATTAATAACGGATTTAATAAAAAAAAGCTCTAATTTATTTTTTGTAGCTTGTGGTACTGCAGGGCATGCTTGTTTAGCTGGCCAATATTTATTCTCGTCAGCAGGAAAATCAACTGGTTTTAGTTCTGCTAGTGAATTTAAAAACTTTCTTTCTACTTTAGATAAAAAAACTTTGTTAATCGCTGTTTCACAGAGCGGGGAAACTATTGATGTTATAGAAGCTGTAAAAAAAGCTAAAGAAAAAGGAATAAAAGTTTTGTCTTTGGTAAATGTAATGGGATCTACTTTAACAAGGATAAGCGATTATGTTTTGATGATTAACGCTGGTCCGGAAAAATGCGTTTTGGCGACAAAAAGTTATTTATCCCAATTAAGTTTGATTATTTTACTTTTTCATTCTGTTTTTGGTGAGTATAAGAAAGGGAAAGAAGAATTAAAAAAAATAAGTAAACAAATAAACCAGTTACTAGAGAATAAATTATTTATTTCTAAAATTAAAAAATTAGCTAAAAGATTATCATTAGTAAAGCATATTTATGTAATTGGTAGAAGCTATAATTACCCAACTACACTAGAAACTGCCTTAAAAATTAAAGAAGGTTGTTATATTCATACCGAAGCTTTTGCAGGCGGAGAATTAAAGCACGGAGTAATCGCCTTAATAGAAAAAGGAACTCCTTGTATAATTCATTTATCAAAAGGTGAAGAAGAAGAAAATACTCTAATAAACGCAATGGAATTGAAAAGCCGCGGAGCTTATATTATAGGTATAGGCCCTGAACAAAAAAAAGATTTTGATTTTTTTGTTGAAGTTCCAGAAACTGAAGAAATCTTTTCTTTATTAGTAAATATCGTTCCAATTATGCTTTTGAGTTATTATATTGCTTTAGAAAAGAATATAAATCCAGATAAACCCCGTAATTTAGCAAAAAGCGTTACAGTAAAATAAAACTATTTGGCTCTTGCTACATAACTTGTTGTTTCAGTATTAATGATTATTGTATCACCCTTTTTGATAAAAATTGGGGTGTTGATTTTTAATCCAGTTTCCAAGATAACAGTTTTTAATGCTCCTGAAACAGTATTGCCTTTAATTGCCGGTGGCGCTTCAATGACTTTTAATTCCACTTTTGTTGGGATATTAATGTTAATTGGCTTCTCATTAAGAAAAACAATTGAAACTTGACTTTTTTCTTTTAAAAACGGAATTAAATTTTTTGTTTTTTCTAAATCAAAATTAATTCTTTCATTGTTATCTTTTAATTGAAAAACAGCTGATTTTCTATCGCTGTATAAATATAAAGCGGGTTGATAGTCTATTTCTATTTTTTCAAACTTATCTCCAGAACGAAATGTTTTTTGTAAAACTTTTCCTGTTTGGAAATTTTTTAACTCGGTTCTCATTACAGCCCCTCCCTTTCCGGGTTTATAAAATTCAAAATTGACGATTTGCCAAGGCTCGCCATTAACTTTAATAACCATTCCCTTTTCAAAATCTGAAGTTGATATCATATTATTGATTTTTGATTTTTCTAGTGTTATAGTATTCTACAATGGATATTTCGTCAAGCATTTTTCTTTTAAGTTTAAAGAGTTTAATATTGGCAGCTATACTTGGTGCTTTAGTTGGCCTTGAAAGAGAATGGGCTCAAAGAGCAGCAGGATTAAGGACATTTTCTTTGATTAGTTTGGGAGCAGCTTTGTTTGTAATGATTTCCCGTTTGAGTTTTATACAATATTTAGGAACATCAAGTTTGGATCCTTCACGAACATTAGGACAGATTATTGTTGGAATAGGATTTTTAGGAGCCGGTATTATTATTTTTAAACAAAGAGAAGGTAAGGTTGAAGGTTTAACTACTGCGGCAATGATGTGGGCTACAGCTGCAGTTGGAGCTGCAGTAGGATTGGAATTATATTGGTTAGCAATATCTACTACTATATTGATTGTTTTGATTAATTTTGTTGTTTTGCCGTTTGAGAAGCGATTAGAAAAAAAGATTGAAAAAATAAAAAACGGAAAAGGAGAATAATTATCGCCCCCATAGCTTAACGGAAAAGCAGTTGCCTTTTAAGCAATTGATGGAAGTTCGATTCTTCCTGGGGGCACTAATTTTGTAAATATGTATAAAACAGCCCCACTGTTAATACAAAGATGTAGAACCTTAAGGAAGGATGGGCTTACTTTGCGAGAAATAAGTAAGTTAACAAATATTCCTTTTGTTACAATACATGGGCATGTAAAAAATATTCCGTTTTCTTTAAAATTAATAAAGAACATTAAGCTTAAGCAGATAAAAAATACCAGAAGGCTTATAAAGTTTAATGTAGAAACAAGAAAAGGGAAATGTATTCCTGGAAGGATAGTGCCTAAACCCAAAAAATGGTTTTGCGATTTAATCTATCTCGTTGCTCATTTCATGTTTGATGGCGAAATTACTTCTCATAGCTGTGTCTACAATAATCGTAGCAAAGCGTTAATAAATGGAGTTGGAACTGCGATGAAGAAAGTATTTAATTTAGAGCCGTATACTTATCTAAATAAAGGGACTGGTGTGCATAGAATTTCTTATCACTATGTTGAATTAGCGTTTTATATTCAGAAGAAATCTAAAGAATTGTTAAAATATATTCAAAAAGCTAGTAAAAGAAAAAAGATTATATTTCTCAAGGCATTTTTTGATGATGAAGGTTGTACTGGTTTATGGAAGAGAAAAAGATTGGTTAGGGGATATCAAAAAGATCTAAAAATTTTGGAATTAGTCCAGAAGCTATTAAAAGATTTTGGTATTCATAGTAAAATTGATAAAAAATATAAAGAAATTGTAATTAGTGGGAAGAAAAATCTTGTTAAATTTCAGAATGTAGTTAATTTTTCAAAAGGTGTTTATATAAATCCTAATCGCAAGAATAGCATTTGGAAAAGAAAATTAGAAAAAAGGGAGATATTAAGTAAATTGATTAATTCTTATCAAAAGTAGAGTTTTAATTTTTGGGATAGTTTTTAGAAAATCGTCAATTACTTGACGATTTTTTTATTTTAAAAATAAATTGTGGTATAATTTAACAAAGATATCCGTAGTTAATAAATCTTTTTTAATGAGAATAACATAATGAACATTTATCAGTTTATTAAAAAAAGACCGTATTTAGTATGGTATGTAAAAGATTTGAGTAAGCTTTCCGAAGAGTCAATCGTGGAACATGTTTTGAATTATGGTGATTGGGATGATGTGCAGGAAATGATAAAGATTCTAGGTATAAAAAAAACCGCTGAAATTTTCAAAAAAAAATCAAAGCCATCTAAAATAGGCAGACAGAATTATGCCAGTAAGACAAAACATTTTTTTACTCTTTACTTTAATAAGTATGCATAAAGAAGTATTAACTGATCAACAAATTAAATTATTGCCACTAGTAGAGAAATTTGTTAAAGATTTCGGTCTAGTTGGCGGAACCGCTATTGCTTTACAGATTGGCCATAGGCGGTCAATTGATTTTGATTTGTTTTCAACTGAAGAATTTGATAACAACAAAATTAGAAAGACGATAATAGAAAACGGATGGAATATCAACAAAGTATATAAAGACGAAATAGGTCAGTTCACTTTTTTTGTGAATAATGTGCAATTAACCTTTTTTCATTATCCATTTAAAATTGAATTTTCAGAGCATTTTGAAAAAAGATTGAGAATGCCGGACTTATTAACGCTGGCAGCAATGAAAGCTTACGCCTTGGGTAGGAGAGCAAAGTGGAAGGATTATGTTGACCTATATTTTATTATAAAAGACTATTTTTCTGTGAGTGAAATATCCAGAAAGGGAAAGGAAATCTTTGGTAACGAATTCAATGAAAAACTCTTTAGGGAACAATTAGCTTATTTTAAAGATATTGATTATGGGGAAGAAATTAATTATCTGAAAGGGTTTGAAGTTAATAATAAAATAATACAAAAAGAATTAATTAATTTTAGTATTAATTAATATATTTATATAACTGCTCATGAAATTTCTGAAAACTTCAATTATCTTTTTTATAATTTTTGCTTGGATATT